>JALYHE010000016.1 GCA_030776705.1 Actinomycetota bacterium
CCGTCCCCTCGGGAGACGGCGAGGTCCTGCGCCCGGGAGCCGCGGCCCGGCCCCGTGCCGGCGGCGGCCCGTCGCAGGCCAAGCGTCCGCCCCCCCGGCCCAGGAAGAAGGGCAAGCGCCGCTGACGCCCGGGTGACGGGCACGCCCCAAGTACCATCGGCCCATGGTCAGCGCCGAGCAGGTCCCGGTGACGTCGTGGCTGGCCGAGGTCACGCCGGCCACTGACGGCATGGCCCCCCTCGTCGGCGCCTACCACTCCCGTCATCCCGGTGCCGATACCACGCTCATCGAGCGGGCCTACGAGGTCGCCAGCGAGGCCCACAAGGAGCAGGTCCGCAAGTCGGGAGAGGCGTACATCCACCATCCCGTGGCCGTGGCCACCGTGGTGGCCGAGCTGGGGCTGGACGACGTCACCATCGCCGCCGCCCTCCTCCACGACGCCGTGGAGGACACGGGTGTCACCGTCGACGACCTGGCTGACACCTTCGGGCCGGTGGTGGCCGCCATCGTGGACGGAGTGACCAAGTTGGACCGGCTCCGGTTCGAGTCCAGGGAGGCCCAGCAGGCCGCCTCGATGCGCAAGATGCTCGTGGCCATGGCCAAGGACTGGCGGGTCCTCATCATCAAGCTGGCCGACCGCCTCCACAACATGCGCACCCTCGCCGTCATGCCCCAGCACAAGCAGGAGCGCACGGCGCGCGAGACGCTCGACATCTACGCACCGCTCGCCCATCGCCTGGGCATCCAGGAGGTGAGGTGGCAGCTCGAGGACCTGGCCTTCGCCACGCTCTACCCGAAGCGCTACGCCGAGATCGAGCAGATGGTGGCCCATCGGGCGCCGGAGCGGGACCTGTACCTCACCCAGGTGCTGGAGGAGGTGCGGGGCCGCCTGGCCGAGCTGCGCATCGACGGCGAGGTCACGGGCCGGCCCAAGCACCTGTGGTCCATCTACGAGAAGATGGTCGTCAAGGGCAAGGAGTTCGACGAGATCTTCGACCTGGTGGGCATCCGGGTCCTGGTCGAGTCGGTGAAGGACTGCTACGCCGCGCTGGGGTCCCTCCACGCCACCTGGAAGCCGGTGCAGGGGCGGTTCAAGGACTACATCGCCATGCCCAAGTTCAACCTGTACCAGTCCCTGCACACCACGGTGGTGGGCCCGCAGGGGAAGCCCCTCGAGGTGCAGATCCGTACCCGGGAGATGCACCACCGGGCCGAGTTCGGCATCGCTGCCCACTGGGGCTACAAGGAGAAGGCCCCCGTGGCCGACATCGCCTGGCTCAACCGCATCGTCGACTGGCAGCAGGAGACCGCCGACCCCGCCGAGTTCCTGGAGACCCTGAAGCTCGACCTGGAGCAGGACGAGGTCTTCGTCTTCACGCCCAAGGGCGACGTGGTCACGCTGCCCATGGGAGCGAGCCCCGTCGACTTCGCCTACTCGATCCACACTGAAGTGGGGCATCGCTGCATCGGCGCCCGGGTCAACGGCCGCCTGTCGCCGCTCGACTCCAAGCTCCAGTCCGGAGACACCGTCGAGGTCTTCACGTCCAAGGTGCCCAGCGCCGGCCCGTCGCGGGACTGGCTGCGCATGGTGGTCACCCCTCGGGCCCGCAACAAGATCCGCCAGTGGTTCTCCCGGGAGCGGCGGGAGGACGCCATCGAGGCCGGTCGCGAGGAGCTGGCCAAGGCCCTGCGCCGGGAGGGCCTACCGGCGCAGAAGCTGTCCTCCTCGGCCGTCCTCGTCCAGGTGGCCGTGGCCATGAACTACGCCGACCTGGACGCCTTCCACGCCGCCGTCGGCGACGGCCACGTCTCGGCCAAGTCCGTGGCTCAGCGGGTCGCTCGTGAGCTGCGGGGCGGCGACCACGAGGAGCAGCTGCCCTCCACCGCCCGCCAGCCCCGGCGGTCCCACGGTCGCCAGAACGTGGGCGTGCACGTGGAGGGGCTGGACGACGTGATGGTGCGCCTGTCCCGGTGCTGCACCCCTGTTCCCGGCGACGAGATCATCGGCTTCGTCACCAGGGGGAGGGGGGTGTCGGTGCACCGGGCCGACTGCGCCAACGCCATGTCCCTGTCCGCCGGGGACGCCGAGCGCCTCATCGAGGTGGAGTGGGGCAGCCAGCTCGCCGGTGTGTTCGTGGCCTCCATCGAGGTCAAGGCCCTCGACCGCTCCCGGCTGCTGGCCGACGTCACACGGTCCGTCTCCGAGCACCACCTGAACATCCTGGCCAGCTCCAGCCATACGGGCGCCGACCGAGTGAGCCGCATGCGGTTCGACTTCGAGCTGGCCGACCCCTCGCACCTCGACTCCCTGCTCGACTCCATCAGGGGCATCGACAGCGTCTTCGACGTGTACCGCGTCCTTCCCGGCGGGGGCTCCTGACCCAGGCCCGGGGCCGCCCGGAGGCCTCGGTCGGCACGGCGTCGAAGGAGGCGCCCCTGCTCTCCGTGGAGGACCTGGTCGTCGAGCTGCCGACCGACGAGGGCGTCGTCCGTGCCGTCCGAGGGGTCAGCTTCGAGCTGGGTGCCGGAGAGGTGCTCGGCATGGTGGGAGAGTCCGGGGCGGGGAAGTCGGTGACCGCCATGGCCGTCATGGGCCTCCTGCCGACCTGGGCCACGGTCGGGGGCTCCGTCCGGTTCCGGGGCCACGAGCTGCTCGACGCCCCCGCAAAGCGGCTGGCCGCCCTCCGGGGCCGCCACATGGCCATGGTCCCCCAGGACCCCACCACGGCCTTGAACCCCGTCCACACGGTGGGATGGCACCTGGTGGAAGCGGTTCGGGCCCACCACGACGTCTCCAGGAAGCAGGCCGAGGCCCGGGCCGTCGAACTCCTGGAGCTGGTCGGCATCCCCGAGCCTGACAGGCGGGCCGGTAGCTACCCCCACGAGTTCTCGGGAGGCATGAGGCAGCGCGTCCTCGTCGCCATGGCCATGGCCAACGATCCCGAGCTCATCATCGCCGACGAGCCCACGACCGCGCTCGACGTCACCGTGCAGGCTCAGGTGCTCGAGACCATCGAGAAGGCCCGGGCCCAGACCGGCGCTTCCCTGTTGATCATCACCCACGACCTCGGCGTGGTGGCCCGGGTCGCGGGCCGGGTCATGGTCATGTACGCGGGACGGCCCGTGGAGGTGGGCCCCGTCGCCGACGTCTACGGACGGGCCCGCATGCCCTACACGGTGGGGCTCCTCGCCTCCCTGCCCCGGCTCCGGCCCGAGGCCGGGCCGCTCCCCCAGATCAGGGGGACGCCGCCGTCGCCCGTGGAGCTCCCTCCTGGCTGCCCCTTCTGGCCCCGCTGCCCGCTGGCCCGTCCCGCCTGCAGGGAGACGGAGCCCCGGCTGCGCCCCGTCGTGGGCCATGGGCACCGGGCCGCCTGCCACTTCGCCGAGGAGCTCGACGGCGACGCCTCGGCCGACCTCTTCGTCCGGGACCGGGCCGAGGGTCGCCCGTGATCGAGCTCGTCGCCGCCGAGGGACACGACACCGAGCCGCTGCTGGCCGTTCGAGACCTCGTCAAGCACTACCCGCTCCGGAGCGCGGGGGTCGTCCGCCGGACGGTGGGCGAGGTGCACGCCGTGTGCGGCGTCTCGCTCGAGCTACGGCCGGGGGAGACGCTCGGCCTGGTGGGAGAGTCCGGCTCGGGGAAGTCCACCACCGTGCGCACCATCCTCCAGCTGGAGCGGCCCACCGCAGGGCAGGTCCGCTTCCTGGGCGAGGACCTGGTCCGGTGCTCGCCCGGCGCCATGCGCCGGATACGTCAGGACCTGCAGGTCGTGTTCCAGGACCCGTTCGCCTCGCTGGACCCTCGCCTGTCGGTGAGGGAGGTCGTGGCCGAGCCGCTCCGGGTCCACGGGCGCTACGGCCGGGGCGGGCGGCAGCGGGTCGGTGACCTGCTGGAGCAGGTCGGCCTCCGCCGGGCCGACGGGTCCCGCCACCCCCACGAGCTCTCGGGTGGCCAGCGCCAGCGAGTGGCCATCGCCCGGGCCCTGGCCCTCGAGCCCCGCGTCCTCCTCCTGGACGAGCCTGTCTCCGCCCTGGACGTGTCCATCCGGGCCGGGGTGGTCAACCTGTTGCAGGAGCTCCAGGACCGCCTCGGCCTCGCCTACCTGTTCATCGCCCACGACCTGTCCGTCGTGCGCCAGGTCTGCGACCAGGTCGCGGTGATGTACCTGGGCAGGATCGTCGAGTCCGGCTCCCGTGACGATGTCTACGAGCGGCCCTCCCACCCATACACCCAGGCCCTCCTGTCCGCCGTCCCCGTGCCCGACCCGGCGGTGGAGCGCGGCCGCCGGCGCATCGTGCTTGAGGGAGAGATCCCGAGCCCGGTGAAGCCGCCTTCGGGGTGCCGCTTCCGCACCCGGTGCTGGAAGGCGCAAGAGGTGTGCGCCGTGGAGGAGCCGGCCCTGGTCGACCGGGGCCAGGGCCATCCGGTGGCCTGTCACTTCGCGGCCACGGCGGCCGTCTGAGGGGCGGCGCCGGCCGGTGACCTCCTGCGCCGGAGGCGGGGCTTGGTCGAGGCCACCTGAGGGTCGAGGAGATCGTTGACGGCGTCGCCCAGCAGGTTGAGCCCCAGCACGGCGGCGACGATGGCGACGCCCGGGAACACCGACATCCACCACGCCACCTCGAGGAACGACTGGGCGTTGTTCAGCAGGTAACCGAGGCTGACCTGGTTCGGGTCGCCCAGGCCGATGAAGCTGAGGGCGGCCTCGATGAGGATCACCCTGGAGCCTTCGAGGGAGACGACCACGATGGCCGCCGGCAGCACGTTGGGCACCACGTGGCGCGCCACGATGCGCCGGTCCGAGGCCCCGATGGCCCGTGCCGCCTCCACGAACTCCCGCCTCTTGATCGACAGGGTCTCGGCCCGCACCACTCGGGCCAGCAGCGTCCACGAGGTGAGGCCGAGAAGCAGGACCAGCTTGTCCAAGCCGGCGCCGAAGAGGCCCACCACCAGGAGGGCCAGGAGGAACCGGGGAACGGACTGGAACATCTCGGTGAGCCGCATGAGCACGTCGTCCACCAGGCCGCCCCGGTAACCGGAGAGGATGCCCACCGCCAGCCCGATGACGAAGGACATGGCCAGCACCCAGGCCACCACCGTCATCGAGGTTCGGGTGCCGTGGACGATGGCCCGGAGCATGTCCCTGCCGAAGTTGTCGGTCCCCATGAGGTGGTCGGCCGAGGGTGCCTGCAGCGAGGGCCCGCTGGACGCGAAGGGGTCACCCGGGACCACCACGTCGGCCAGCACGGCCAGCGAGGCCACGACCAAGGTCAGGGTGCCCCCTACCGTTCCCGAGGGGGTGCGGAGGAAACGCCGGACCAGCAGCCCCCGGCGCGAGGGGGAAGCCGTAAGGTCGCCCACGAAGGCGTCAGTCGAAGCGGATGCGGGGGTCGATCCAGGCATAGACAAGGTCGGTTACGAGGTTGGCCAGCACCACGGAGAAGGCCAGGAGAAGAACGATCCCGAGCAGCAGGGGGCCGTCGCGGGTCTGCGCCGCGGTGACGAGCAGGGTGCCGAGTCCGGGCCAGCCGAACACGGTCTCCACCGCCACGGTGATGGTCAGCAGCAGGGGGATCCGGTGGCCGATGATGGTGACCACGGGCAGGAGGGCGTTGGGCAGGGCGTGGCGGGTGACCACCCTGCTCTCGGCCACGCCGCTGGCCCGGGCCGTCCGCACGTAGTCCCGGCCCAGCTGCTGGAGGAGGCCGGTGCGGGTGACGCGGGTGATGAGGGCCAGCTCCGAGGTGGCCAGCACCAGGGCGGGCAGCACCAGGTGGCGGGCCACGTCGAGGACGTGGCTGAGGCCGGTGTGGTCCGCCCTGGCGTCGGTCATCCCCTGGACGGGCAGCAGTCCCGTCCGGAATGCGAGGAACATGAGGGCCAGCTGCCCGAGCCAGAAGGCGGGGACCGAGTAGCCGACCAGGGCGGCGGTGCTGATGCCCAGGTCCAGCGGCCCGAAGGGACGGCGGGCGGCCAGCGAGCCGAGCAGGATGCCACCGGCGGTGGACAGCCCCAGGGCCGTGGCCATGAGCAGCAGGGTGGCGGGCAGGCGCTCGCCGATCAGGTCCGTCACCGGTCGGCTGCCCTGCACGAACGAGAGTCCGAGGTCCCCCTGCACCAGGTTCCCGGCGTAGGAGAGCAACTGCTCCAGGGCGGGGCGGTCGAGCCGCAGGTAGGACCGCAGGTACCGGTAGTAGGACTCGTCGCCGCCACCACCCGCCAGCGCGTCGACGGCGTCGCCCGGGGCCAGGTGGACCAGGGCGAAGGTGACGACCACGATGGTCGCCACCGCAGGGAGGGTCTGTATCAGGCGGCGGACGACGTAGCCCACGTCCCGTCACCCGCTGCCACCGGGCCCGCCCCGGGCCGTGACGCGCCTACTTACGGCACGACGCCGACTCGGCGAAGTGGCCCGTGTAGGGCTTGAACCCCTGGCACTTGGTGGTGAAGGCTCGGTTGGTCACCGTCTCCAACAGCCACAGGTAGGGCAGGTCCTTGGCGATCTGCTCCTGGGCCTGCCTGTAGAGCGGGCCGCGGTCGGCCTCCCTCGGACGCTCGGCGGCCTGCTCGAACCGGCGGTCGACATCTGTGTTGCGGTAGCCGGCTCCGTTCGTGAACGGCGCCCCCGTGATGGCGCCGGAGTGGTAGAAGCGGCGAACGCCGATCTCGGGGTCGGTGGCCTGGCAGTTGGACACGATGATGGTGTCGAAGTTGCGGCCCGAGTAGAGGGCGTTCTTGCCCGCCGCGTCCACCTGCCGGAGCTGGACCTCGACGCCCACCAGGGCCAGGTCCTGCTGGAGCTTGGTGCCCAGGGCCGCCTCGTTCCCGGCGAAGTGGTACATGTCGACGACGAGCGGTCTGCCCGCCTTGGTCCGGGTGCGTCCCTCGGCGGCGCTGGTCCAGCCGGCCTCGTCCAGCAGGCGCCTGGCCTGGGCCTGGTCGAACTTGGGGATCGGCGCCTCGGCATGGGCCCATCCCATGGCGCTGTGGATCGGCCCCATGGCCAGCCGCCCCCCGTCGTTCTGCAGCACCTTCTCGACGTACTCGTCGAGCTTGAGGGCGTGGCCGAGGGCCTGGCGCACCTTGAGGTCGCCGAGGATGGGATGGGGCGGCGCCGCACCGGCCCTCACCTGGGCCGGAGGCGCGCCCTTGGCCGCCATGTTGAACGTCAGCTTGAGCACGCAGTTGGTGGACCCGCCTGCGCTCTGGGAGCTGGTGTGGAGCCTGACGTTCGGGTTGCCCCGCAGCCCCGGCAGGTCCTGTCCCCGAACGTTCCAGACCCAGTCCACCTCCCCCCGGGTGAGGGCTTGCACCTGGGCGCTCGGCGTGGGGACGGCCCGCTGGACCACCCGGTCGAGGTAGGGGAGGGGCTTGCGGAAGTAGTCGGCGTTGCGCTCGAAAGTGATCTCCGAGGCGTTGTGGGAGACGAACTTGAAGGGACCGGTGCCGACCGGGTTTTGGCCCGCGGGCCAGGGGGTGGCCGACGTGGGCGGGGGCTTCCCGTCCCAGACGTGCTTGGGGATGATGGTGCCGTCGGTGTGGGTGAGCTGCTGGAGCAGAGGGGCGTAGGGGTTGGCGAACCTGAAGGTCACCTTGGCCGGCTCACCTCCGGTCGCCTCGGTGGCCACGATGGACGGGCAGCTCGGGGGAGCCGGCGGCGCCGCGCAGGGCTGGGCCAGCGCCGGTCCGATGGACGTCTGAGTTCGGGCGTGGTTCCGGAGGAGGGCGGCCTCGAACGAGAACTTGACGTCGGCGGCGGTGAAGGGCCTGCCGTCGTGCCACTTCACTCCCTCGGCCAGGGTGAACTCGTAGGTGCGCCCGCCGTCGCGCACCTCCCACCTCGTGGCCAGCTCCGGCACGGGCCTGGCCTTGTCGTCGATCTCGACCAGGCCGCTGAACAGGAGCCCGGCCGCCTGCTGCATGGTGCCCTGGGTGCTGACGGCCGGGTTCAAGGTGTTCGGTGCCGGGAGGGGAGGGGTGAGGGCCACGACCAGCGTCCCTCCCCTGGCCGGCTCTCCACCACCGGTGTCCTGCCCGGCGTCACCACCACCACCACCACCGTCGCCGTCGCCGCAGGCGGCCAGGACGAGGAAGGTGGCGGCCAAGAGCGCCGTGAGCCGCTTCGGCATGGTTCCTCCTAGGGGCGAGTTGGGAGCCGGACCGCTGGGAAGCCGTCCCGCCGGGCCGGTGACAGTATGTGCGGCGACAGCTTAGGGAAAGGGCACAGTCCATGACGGACCGCAAGGACGTTGAGCCGGTGGTGGGATTCCACGGGCACATGTGCCCGGGGCTGGCCATGGGCATCCGGGCCGCCGAGGCCGCCCTGGAACGGGTCGAGCCTCACTCGGCGGACGAGGAGCTGGTGGCCATCGTCGAGACCGACATGTGCGGCGTGGACGCCGTGCAGTACATGACCGGGTGCACCTTCGGGAAGGGGAACCTGGTCCACCGTGACTACGGCAAGAACGCCTACACCTTCGTGCGCCGCTCCGACGGGCTGGCCCTGCGGGTCAGCGCCAGGGCCGGTGCGTGGCGGCGCCCGGAGGGATGGCAGGAGCTCTTCGCCAAGGTACGAGCCGGCACGGCCACTCCCGAGGAGCGCCGGCATTTCTGGGACGTCCAGCTGGAGACCTCCGAGCGGATCCTGTCGATGCCCATCGAGGAGCTCTACGACGTCCGCCAGGTGGACGTCAAGGCGCCGCCCCGAGCCCGCATCCTGGAGTCGGTGGAGTGTGCCGCCTGCGGCGAGCCCACCATGGAGAGCCGCGTCCGCCGCCTGGACGGGCGGGAGCTGTGCCAGCCCTGCTTCGAGAGGGCCCTCGCCGGCGAGGCGCCCGTGGCCTCGCCGACGGCCCGCCCCCGCGCCTAGGGAGAAGGGGCCGGGCGGCGGCCGGGTAACGTGCCGGCGTGCCCGGCTTCCAGGCGCCCGTCGGGACCTTTGACGTCCTCCCGCCCGAGTCCGTCCGCTACCGCGACCTGGTCGCCCGCTTCGCCGTGCTCGTCGAGCGGGCCGGCTACGGCCTGGTCATCACCCCTGTCTTCGAGGACGAGCGCGTCTTCGAGAGGGTGGGGGAGAGCACCGACATCGTGCGCAAGGAGATGTACGTCTTCGAGGACAAGGGCGGCCGCCACCTCGCCCTGCGCCCCGAGAGCACGGCCGGTCTGGCCCGCGCCTTCGTGCAGCGCCGGCCGACCCTTCCGTTCAAGGCCTGGTACGCGGCCGCTCACTTCCGGTACGAGCGGCCTCAGGCCGGGCGCTACCGCCAGCATCACCAGCTGGGCGTCGAGGTCCTGGGGAGCGACGACCCCGACCTGGACGTCGAGGTCGTCTCCCTGGCGTGGGCCTTCTACGCCGAGCTGGGGCTGAGGCAGCTCCGGCTCCGGCTCACGTCTCTGGGCGACGGCTCGTGCCGGCCCCCGTACCGCCGAGAGCTGCACGCCTACCTGGAGGCCCGGCGCGACCAGCTCTGTGACGACCACCGCGGCCGTGTGGCGGAGAACCCCCTCCGGGTGCTCGACTGCAAGAGGGACCCCTGCCGGGACGTCAGCGCCGGCGCCCCACGCATGCTCGACCACCTGTGCGAGGCGTGCGCCCGCCACTTCGACCGCGTCACCGTCGGGCTTTCCGCACTGGGCGTCCCCTTCGAGCTGGACGCCTCCCTGGTACGGGGCCTCGACTACTACACCCGCACCACCTTCGAGCTCACCTCCGACGCCCTCGAGCTGGCCCACAGCGGCGCCGGGGGCGGCGGGCGCTACGACGGGCTGGTGGAGTCGCTCGGGGGACCGCCCACCCCGGGGATCGGCTTCGGTCTCGGCCTCGAGCGCGTGCTTCTCGCCTGCGACGCCGAAGGCGTGTTCCCCGAGCCCGGTCCGGAGCTCGACGTGTTCGTGGTCGACACCACCGGAGGCGAGCAGGCCCGCGACATCACCGCCGAGCTCCGGGCCGCGGCGGTGCGGGCCGACCGGGCCTTCGACGACCGCTCCTGGAAGGCCCAGATGAAGGCCGCCCTGCGCTCCGGCGCGCCGCTGGCGGTGGTGGTCGAGGAGGGCGAGGTGAGCATCCGCACGCTCCAGGAGAAGGGGGAGGCGGAGGTCGTCGAGCGAAGCGCCGTCGTCGACCACGTGAAGAAGAGGCTCGGCTAGCCCCGGTGGCGCTGCGCACCAGCTACTGCGGCCAGCTGAGGCCGGGGGACGCGGGGCGCTCCGTGGTGCTGTGCGGCTGGGTCGCCCACCGGCGCGAGCACGGCGAGCACCTCGCCTTCGTGGACCTGCGCGACCACACCGGGGTCGTCCAGTGCGTGGTGGACCACGCCCACGAGCTGCGCCCCGAGTACGTGCTGCGGGTCAGGGGGACCGTGCGGGTGCGGCCCGAGGGCACCGCCAACCCCGGCCTGGACACCGGCGAGGTGGAGGTCGGCGACTGCGAGGTCGAGGTGCTGTCCGCGGCCGAGCCGCCGCCGTTCCCCGTCACCGACCGCACCGAGGCGGACGAGGTGACGCGCCTCCAGCACCGCTACGTGGATCTGCGCCGTGACCGCATGCAGCGCAACCTCCGTCTCCGGGCCCGGGTCAACGCCGCCCTGCGCCGGTCCATGGAGGACCAGGGCTTCACCGAGGTCGAGACGCCGACCCTCGTCGGCTCCACCCCCGAGGGAGCCCGGGACTTCGTGGTGCCGTCCCGACTCCAGCCCGGGTCGTTCTACGCCCTGCCGCAGAGCCCACAGCTGTTCAAGCAGCTGTGCATGGTGGGCGGGCTGGACCGCTACTACCAGATCGCCCGCTGTCTCCGGGACGAGGACCTGCGGGCCGACCGCCAGTTCGAGTTCATGCAGCTCGACGCCGAGGCGTCGTTCGTGGGCCAGGAGGACGTGGTCGAGTTCATATCCCGGGCGGTGACGGCGGCCGCCGAGACGGCCACCGGCGAGGCGGTGCCCGACATCGGGCGCATGACGTGGGCCGAGGCCATGGAGCGATACGGCACCGACAAGCCCGACCTGCGCTTCGGCATGGAGCTGGTGGAGCTGACCTCGTCCTTCGAGGGCACCGGGTTCAACGCCTTCAGGGCGCCGTGCGTGAAGGGCATACGGGTACCGGGTGGCGCCGCCTTCAGCCGGTCACGGCTGGACCGCCTCACCGACCAGGCCAAGCAGTTCGGGGCCAAGGGCCTGGTCTGGATGCGGGTCGGGGAGGGACGGGCCCTCGACTCCCCCGTGGCCCGTTTCCTGTCGGAGCAGGAGCTGTCGGCCACGGCCCTGGCCCTCTCCGCCGATGTGGGGGACCTCCTCCTGCTGGTGGCCGACGACCGCGCCACGGTGGCCAAGGTGCTCGGCCTGCTGCGGGTGGAGCTGGGCCGGCCGCCGGTGAGCGAGGGAGGGCTTCAGTTCGTTTGGGTGACGGCTTTCCCCCTGTTCGAGGGCATCGGTGAGGACGGAAGGCCCGTCCCCGCTCACCACCCGTTCACCATGCCCCACCCCGACGACCTCGACCTCCTCGAGGACGACCCCTTGTCGGTGCGGTCGCTGGCCTACGACCTGGTGCTGAACGGGTGGGAGCTGGGCTCGGGGAGCGTGCGGATCCACCGTCCCGACGTCCAGCAGCGCGTCTTCGCCCTGCTCGGGATCGGCCCGGAGGAGGTGCGGGCCCGCTTCGGGTTCCTACTGGAGGCGTTCCGTTACGGCGCCCCGCCCCACGCCGGCTTCGCCTTCGGGATAGACCGGCTGGTGGCCATCCTGGCCGGGGAGGAGACCATCCGCGAGGTCATCGCCTTCCCCAAGACCCAGTCGGGGGCCGACCCCTTGACCGGCGCGCCCAGCCCCCTCGGGGCGCGGCAGCTGGACGAGCTCGGGATCAAGGTGGCGGGGCCACCGGCTTGACCGAGCACTGGCGTTTGATCACCGCGACGGGTGCACGACGCTGGCCACCGTTCAAACCCACCCGGTGCTCACGACCAACTCGGCGGGCGGGCCGGTAGCCTGCGCCCGGTGGGCGAGCCCGACGACCTGTTCTCCGCCGCCCTGGAGGAGCGCCTGGGCCGGCAGGCGCCGTTGGCCGAGCGCATGCGCCCCCGCACGCTGGACGAGGTCGTGGGCCAGCAGCACCTCCTCGGCCCCGGCGCGCCGCTGCGCACGCTCATCGAGGCCGACCGGCTCTCGTCGATGGTGCTGTGGGGTCCGCCCGGAACCGGGAAGACGACGCTGGCCCGCCTCGTGGCAAGAAGCACCAGTGCCGCCCTGGTGCCCATGTCGGCCGTCAACGTGGGCGTCAAGGACGTGCGCACCGTCGTCGACGGGGCCCGGCGGCGGCTGGCCGAGCAGCACCGGCGCACGATCCTGTTCCTCGACGAGGTGCACCGCTTCAACAAGGCCCAGCAGGACGCCCTCCTGCCGTCCGTGGAGGGGGGTGTGCTCACCTTCGTCGGCGCCACCACCGAGAATCCCTTCTTCGAGGTCAACGCCCCGCTGCTGAGCCGGTGCCTCCTGTTCCGCCTGGAGCCTCTGTCCCCGGCCCAGTTGGGCACCCTCGTGGAGCGGGCCCTGGAGCGGGAAGGGGCGAAGGCGGACGCCGACGCCGTGGAGCTGGTCGTGGACCTGGCCGACGGGGACGCCCGCGCCGCCCTCAACACCCTCGAGGTGGCGTTGGCCCTGGCGCCGGGCCCGGTCGTCACCCTGCCCGACGTGGAGGCGGCCCGCAGCACCCGGGCTCTCCGCTACGAGGAGGACGACCACTACGACGTGGTGAGCGCCTTCATCAAGAGCATCCGCGGGTCGGACCCCGACGCCGGGCTCTACTGGCTGGCCCGGATGCTGGCCGCG
>JALYHE010000017.1 GCA_030776705.1 Actinomycetota bacterium
GCCCGAGGTGGCGGTGATCGTAAACCGGTTGGCGAGTGTCGTGCCCATGCCGGTGGCCCGAGCGGCGCGGCGTGTCCTGCGGCGCTGGGCCTCGGGACAGGGGACAGCCCGATGAGGGTCCTCGTGACGGGAGGGGCCGGCTTCATCGGCTCCCACCTCGTGGACGGACTGCTCGAACGGGGCCACCACGTGGTGGTCTACGACGACCTGGACGGCCAGGTGCACGGCGTGGACGGCCGGAAGCCGGCCTATCTGAGCGACCAGGCCACGTTCGTGCGAGGTGACGTGCGCGACTACGAGGCCCTGAGGGCCTGCATCCTGGACCACGAGGTGGACGTGGTCTCCCACCAGGCGGCGGTGGTGGGGGTGGGCCAGTCCATGTACCAGATCCGCCGCTACGTGGAGGCCAACTCCCTCGGCACGGCCAACCTCCTCGACATCCTGGCCAACACCGAGCACGGCGTGCGCAAGGTGGTGGTGGCCTCCTCGATGTCGATCTACGGGGAGGGCAAGTACCTCTGCGAGGCGGACGGCGTGGTGTTCCCCAAGCTCCGCCCCCCGGAGCAGCTGAGCCGGCGGGAGTGGGAGATCAGGTGCCCCCGCTGCGGCCGGGACGTGCTCCCTACGGGCACCGACGAGGACAAGCCACTCTTCCCTACCTCGATCTACGCCACCACCAAGAGGGACCAGGAGGAGATGGTGCTCGAGTTCGGGGAGGCCTACGGCATTCCGAGCGTCGCCCTGCGCTACTTCAACGTCTACGGGGCTCGCCAGGCCGTCTCCAACCCGTATACCGGGGTGGCCGCCATCTTCGCCTCGCGGCTCCTCAACGACAAGGCCCCGCTGGTGTTCGAGGACGGCAGGCAGAGCCGCGACTTCACCCACGTCTCCGACATCGTCCAGGCCAACCTCCTCGTCACCGAGGGCGACGCCGGTGACTTCGACGCCTTCAACGTCGGCACCGGGAGGAGCACGTCGGTCCTCGACGTGGCCGAGACGCTGGCCGAGAAGCTGGGTAGGGACGTCCCACCGCAGCTCCTGGACAAGTTCCGCTCGGGCGACATCCGGCACTGCTACGCCGACATCTCCAAGATCCGCGCCACGCTCGGGTTCGCGCCCAAGGTGGGCTTTGACGAGGGCATGGAAGACCTAGCCGCCTGGCTGGCGTCCGAGAGCGCCGAGGACAGGGGTGACTTCGCCATGCAGGAGCTGGAGGCCCGCGGCCTCACCAGGTAGGCGACCAGGTAGGCGAGGGTCGGAACCGGGTGCTTGGACCGGTGCCCCGGTGAGGGCCTTGGTTACGGGCGGCTCGGGCTTCGTCGGCTCGTGGCTGCGGGCCCACCTGGAGGACGTCGGAGACGAGGTCGTCGTCCCCGACGACGCCTTCGACGTCAGGGACCCAGGGGCGGTGCGAAGGGCTTTCGACAAGGCTGGTGCCGACGCCGTGTACCACCTGGCCGGCCTGGCCCAGGTCGGGCGCTCCTGGGATCAGCCCGCCGAGTTCTTCTCCACCAACGCAGTAGGCACCCTCCACGTGCTCGACGCCGCTCGCCGCTGCCGGCCGCTTCCCCGAGTGCTGGTCGTGAGCTCGGCTGAGGTCTACGGGTCGGCGACGGCCGGTCGCCTCCCCTTGACGGAGGAGGCACCGCTGCAGCCCGTGTCGCCCTACGCCGCCAGCAAGGCCGCGGCCGAGATGGTGAGCATCCAGGCCCACCTCGGGTGGGGGCTGCCGGTCATCCGGGCCCGGCCCTTCAACCACGTCGGCCCCGGCCAGTCACCGGAGTACGTGGTACCCGCCCTGGCGGAGCGCGTCCTGGAGGCGCAGCGAACGGGCGGCGGCGTGCTGCGAACCGGCAACCTGTCGGCACGGCGGGACTTCACCGACGTGAGGGACGTGGTGCGGGCCTACCGGCTTCTCGTCGAGCGTGGCGAGCCGGGCCAGGCCTACAACGTGTGCTCGGGGCGGGACGTGGCGGTGGCCGAGGTGGTGGCCCACCTGCTCGACCTGTGCGGCGCCGAGCTCGACGCCCAGGTCGACCCCGCCCTGCTGCGCCCCGAGGACGCCCCGGTCCTCCGGGGCGATCCCGGCCGGCTCCGCCAGGCCACGGGGTGGGAGCCGGTGGTGCCCCTGGAGGAGAGCCTGAGGTCGGTCCTGGACTCCCTGCGGGAGCGGCCTTAGGCCCGCTCGGCGCCCTGGCCGCGGTCGAGGCGGGCCTGGAGCTGGTCCCGCGTCTGGCGAGCCGCCTGGCGGAACTGGGCCCACGAGCCCCTGGCCTGGGCGGGAAGGCGGGCCTCGATCTGGTCGAGGAGCGGCTCCGCCCGCTCGCTCACGTCGACAAGGGCCGGCTCGACCCGCCGCTCGAGGTCGCGGGCCAGCTCGGCGAGCTGGCCGCGCGCCTGGGCCAGTTGGGACTCGATCTCGGGCCGCTGGGTCTGGAGCTGGCTGGTCAGCTCCCGGCGGCGCACCTGGGCCCGTTGGAACCCCAGGACCCCGAATCCGACGGCCGTGTAGGCGGCGTCCCTCAGGGCTCTGGCGACGTCCGGGTCGCCGCCGCGGGAGCCGGGGTCGGCGACGCCGGCGTCGTCTCCGAGGCGGTGGCGTGGGGGTGTGTCAGGCATGAGCTTGGCGCCTCCAACCGTACCGGGAAACGCCCAACGGGCCGCGACCATGCCCCGGTCCGCAACCTCCCCGGGACTAGCCTCGACCGCCTGATGGACTCGCCGTTGCAGGCACCGGCGGTGGTCGCCGTCGTGGTCACCTGCGATCCGGGGTCCTGGCTGGAAGAGGCGCTCGAAGCCCTGGCCGCGCAGGACTACCCGAACCTCTCCGTGCTGGTGATCGACGCCAACAGCGCCGAGGACCCAACCCCGCGCGTGGCGAGGGTGCTTCCCGACGCCTTCGTCCGCCGGCTGCCCACCAACCGCGGCTACGCGGCGTCCGTCAACGAGGTCCTGAAGCTTGTCGAGGGGGCCTCGCACCTGCTGTTGTGCCACGACGACGTGGCTCCCGCCCCCGACGCCGTGCGCATCATGGTGGAGGAGGCCTTCCGGTCCAACGCCGGGATCGTGGCCCCCAAGCTGCTCGACTGGGAGGAGCCGGCCCGCCTCCTCCAGGTGGGCATGAGCGCCGACAGGGGCGGCCGGCCCGTGGCCCTGGCCGGGCCGGGGCCCGGCGGCCAGCCGCCCGGCGAGGGCACGAGGCCGCCAGTGCTCGCCCGTGAGCTGGGCTCGGACGAAGGCGGCGAAGCGAGCCAGGTCGCGCGACTGCAGGTCTCG
>JALYHE010000018.1 GCA_030776705.1 Actinomycetota bacterium
GCACCAGGCCGGCGGCCACGGCCAGGAGTACGGGCCGCTCCCTGACCCGGCGCCAGTAGCCGGTGGCGAAGAACTCGACCGGCGACTGCCGGCGGGCCTCGCTCTCGTAGACCAGGTGGCGGGCCCGCCCTACCAGGTCCTCGAGGTCGGCCACGGCGGGTTCGGGCCTGAAGCGCCGCCGGCCCAGGGCCAGGTCGGCGGCGGCCTGGCGGTACAGGGATCCCAACCGTCGCACCCCGTCGGCGCCGAGGCGCTCGGGGCGTCCGCGGGCCGCGCTCACCAGGGACTCGAGCTCGGCCCACCTCGGCTGCCGCTCCCGCAGGAATCGCTCTACGTTCATGGTCGTGGCCTACGAGGATCGCATCTCCATCGCCACGCCCGAGGGCCTCGACCTCGACCTCACCTTGGCGGGTCTGGGCTCGCGCTTCGTGGCCGCCCTCCTCGACGGGGTGATCCAGTTCGCCGTCCTCATGGCGCTGTGGTTCCTGGGCTTCGCCCTGGGGATCGGCTTCGGCGCCGCCGGCGTGGACGACGACGTGGGCGGCGGGGCGGTGGCGGTCCTGGCGGCGGTGGCGCTGGTGCTGGTCTTCCTCGTCCTCTTCGGCTACCACGTCGCCTTCGAGACCTGGGCCTCGGGCCGCTCGCCGGGCAAGCGCTGGACGGGGCTGAGGGTGGTGCGCACCGCGGGGGCGCCGGTGAGCTTCCTCACCAGCGCCGTGCGCAACCTGCTGCGCCTGGTGGACTTCCTCCCCTCCGCCTACGGCGTGGGCATGATCGCCATCCTGGCCAGTAGCCGCAACCAGCGCCTCGGCGACATGGCAGCCGGGACGCTGGTTGTGCGGGAGCGCCGGGCCCCCCGCCCGGGGTCACGCGCTGCGGACTCGTCCGTGTCCCCGCCCCCGTCCCGGCCCGAGCCCGCCACGGTGTGGGAGGGCGCGGCCCCGGCCCACGAGGGCTGGGACGTGAGCTCGGTGACTGCCGAGGAGCTGGCCACCGTGCGCCGGTTCCTGGACCGCCGGCCCTACCTCACCCCCGACGCCCGAGGCCGCCTGGCCTGGGAGCTGGCCAGCCGGCTGCGTCCCAAGGTGACGGGGCCGTCCGAGGACCTCCACCCCGAGACCTTCCTCGCCGAGGTGGCCGCGGCCAAGTCGGAGCGGGGCTAGGACGCTCTACTATTCGTCCATGCAGCCGCACGCCGTCGACGCCCGGCCGCTGCGATGGCTGGGAGGGGCCATGCTGGGCGCAGGGGTGCTGCTCCCGCTCATGCCCGGCCAGGTGGGCCTGCCCTGCCCCCTCCGCACGCTCACCGGCATCCCCTGCCCGTTCTGCGGCATGACCACCAGCGTGAAGGCCAGCATGGGCCTTCGCCTGGGCGACGCCGCGGCCGCCAACCCGGGCGGCGTGCTCCTCGTGGTGCTGGCCATCGCCCTGCTGGTGGCCCGCCCCGCCCGGCTGACTCTCCCCCCGGCGTGGGCCCTGGCCGCGGGCGCGGGCTTGCTGTGGGCCTGGCAGCTCCAGCGCTTCGACGTGCTCTGACCCCCTACCCCTGCGTCCATGTCGCGAATTTTGGGCCCCCAGTTGGCACACAATCGCGACATGAACGCAGGGGGGGCGGGACGCAGGGGGTCAGGACCAGAAGGTGACGGTGTCCCAGAGGTCGCTCCAGAAGCCCCGGCCGGTCCGCTTGTCCTGCCGGGCGGCCGCGTCCTCGTCCCCGCCGGGGGGTGAGCCGGGGGGCGGCAGGATGGCGTAGGCCTCCTCGCCGGGGCGGACCAGGTTGTACTGCTCCCGGGCCAGGCGCTCGATCTCGGCGTCGCTGTTGAGCCGCTCCACCCTGGCCGACAGGTCCTTGTTCTGGCTCTCCAGCACTGCGAGGCGGCGCTCGGTGGCGGCCAGATCCCGGCGCTGGGCCAGGTAGGTGCGAGCTGGGAACACGGCCAGGAACAGAACCCCAACCAGCACCACCGAGGCCACAACGGGCCACCGGGCCCGCCTCACCGCCGGCCCGTCCCGCTCATTGCGCCGTCCTCCGACCGGCCAGGGCCACCGCGCCCCAGTAGGCGGCGCCCTCGCCGAGCTCGGCCTCGATGCGCAGCAGCTGGTTGTACTTGGCCACCCGGTCGCTGCGGGCCGGCGCTCCCGTCTTGATCTGCCCGCAGTTGGTGGCCACTGCCAGGTCGGCGATGGTGACGTCCTCCGTCTCCCCCGAGCGGTGGGACATCACGCTCGTGTAGCCGAAGCGGGTGGCCAGCCCCACCGCGTCCAGGGCCTCGGTGAGCGATCCGATCTGGTTGACCTTGATGAGGATGGAGTTGGCCACGGCCGACCGGATGCCCCGCTCCAGGCGGTCGACGTTGGTCACGAACAGGTCGTCGCCCACCAGCTGGACCCGATCGCCCAGGGCCTTGGTGAGGGCGGCCCAGCCGTCCCAGTCCTCCTCGTCGATCCCGTCCTCCACCGACACGATGGGGTACCGATCGCACAGGTCGACCCAGTAGCCCACGAAGTCGTCGCTGGACAGCGTGCGGCCCTCACCACCCAGCTGGTAGGCGCCGTCCCGGAACAGCTCGCTGCTGGCGGCGTCGACGGCGAGCGTCATCTCCTCCCCCGGGACCCGGCCCCCCCGCTCGATGGCCTCCACCAGCAGCTTGAGGGCGTCCTCGTTGCGCCCGAGGTCGGGGGCGAAGCCGCCCTCGTCACCCACAGCGGTGGCCAGCCCCCGATCCTGGAGGATGTGGTTGAGGACGTGGTAGGTCTCCGCCGACCACCGCAGCCCCTCGGAGAAGGAGGCCGCCCCCACGGGCAGGACCATGAACTCCTGGAGGTCGATGGTGTTGTAGGCGTGCACGCCGCCGTTGATGACATTCATCATCGGCACGGGCAGGACGTGGGCGTTGGACCCTCCGAGGTAGCGGTAGAGGGGGAGCTCGAGCTCGTCGGCCGCGGCCTTGGCCACCGCCAGGGACACGCCCAGGATGGCGTTGGCCCCGAGGCGCGACTTGTGGTCCGTGGCGTCGAGGTCGACCAGGGCGTGGTCCACGGCCCGCTGGTCGAGGGCCTCCATGCCGCGGAGGGCGGAGCGGATGACGCCGTCGACGTGGGAGACGGCCCGTCCCACCCCCAGGCCGCCGAAGCGCTCGCCGCCGTCGCGCAGCTCCTTGGCCTCGAAGGTGCCGGTTGACGCGCCCGACGGGACGGCGGCGCGGCCCTTGGCCCCCGACTCCAGGAACACGTCCACCTCGACGGTGGGATTGCCCCGCGAGTCGAGGATCTCCCGTCCCACCATGTGCTCGATGGCGCTCATGCCCTGTTGCTCCTGTGGTTGATGTTGAAGAAGTTACAACCCTGGGTCGTTCCGGCACCAGGTCCGGCCCCAACCACGCCGTGCTCCTGGGGCCAGAAGGGAACGGAGGAGCTACGGCAGGCGGGCCGCCAGCCAGCCGCCGGTAACGGCACCGGCCGTGGCCGCCAGGGCCGCGAGCCGGGCCCGGCGGGGGCCCAGG
>JALYHE010000019.1 GCA_030776705.1 Actinomycetota bacterium
GGGTCCAGGTGAAGCCGGCGCGGGCCTCGGCCACGTGGTTGCCCTCACAGCTGTGCACCTGGGACAGCGCGGCCTTGTGCACCACGAACCGACGACCGCCCAGGTCCCCGGCCACGTCGGCGAGGCGGGCTTCGATGTCCCCCCGCAGCCGCGCCGCCACGTCACGCTCGAAGGTGGGCCGGGGACGGCCGTGGCCCATGACATCGTGGAGCACCCACTCCTGGGTGGGAGTCAGCGCGGGGTGACCTTCCACGCCTTGACCCTAGAGGGGTGGGTGTGACGCTCCCCGGATGGTTCCGCTGTCTCACCCCGCTGCCAGGATGCACGCCGTGGAGACGTGCTCGGCCCTGGACTTCGGCGAGCTGTCTCGGGTCGTGGTCAGCGAGTGCCGGCGGCACGGGCTGGTGGCCCCCGGCTTCCGCAGCCCTCCTCGCCGGCGGGACGCCACCCGCACGGTGCGTCGGTACCCGAACGGGCATTGGCTGGTGTCGGTGCGCTCCCGGGGGCGCCGGGTGAGCGAGGTCGTCGAGGACATGGTGGACGGGGTGCTGCGGGTGAACGGCCTGGAGGGCAAGGCAGGCGAGGGATGGCGCCAGGCCCTGCTGTCGAGCTGCGTCCCGGCCGAGCCGCGGGCGGCCTGAGCGCAGCCCGCCCTTTGCCGTGCCCGGTTACCGTGGGACGGACCGGCCCGGGTGGCGGAACTGGTCAGACGCGGGGGGCTTAAACCCCCCCGGCCCGACAGGGCCATGTGGGTTCGAGTCCCACCCCGGGCACCACCCCGGGCAGGTCCGCCCCAACCCGCCACCGCCCCGAGGGAGCCGGGGAGGGTGCCGTTACACTCACCGTCGGTGAGGAGGGACGAGGGCTTCCCGGTGGCCGAGGGCGCCATCGGCGAGCTGTTCTGGAACGTCGCCGAGGCCGTCCTGGTGTGCCGGCCCGGTCGGGTGCTGGCCTGGAACCCCGGTGCCGAGGCGGTCTTCGACATGACCGCGGCCGAGGCCACGGCCTCGGACGCCGACCTGAAGCGGGCGTTCGGCAACGCCACCGACCAGCTCTGGGAGCTGGTCGAGGTCGGTGCCGGGAAGGCCCGGCTCGAGTGCACGGGGGCCAGCGAGCGAGTGCTGGACGCCACGGCCTGGCGCCTCGGGGGCAACGGGTCCTCGCCCACGGTCGTGGTGCTGCACGACGTGACCGACGAGCAGCGCCACCTGGCCGGCCGTCAGCACCTCGAGGCCTTCGCCGGCGAGCTGCTGACCGAGAGCTCGCTCGACGTGTTGCTGGTCCGCATCGTCGACGCCGCCAAGGAGCTGGCCCGAGCCGACTTCAGCGCCCTGCTGCTGCTGAGGGAGCAGAGCGAAGAGGAGGTCGAGCACTTCGTCTACAACGCGCCCCGAGAGCTCTTCCCCGAACGGCTCCCCCGTGCGGTGGGGCTGCTGGCTGTGCCGATCCAGACCCGAAGCGTCACCCGCCTGGAAGACATCCGTGGCCACCCCGCAGGGGTGGGCATCCCGGTGGAGCATCCCCCCATCGGCGCCCTGCTGGCCGCGCCCATCGTCATGGGCGAGCGGGTGGCGGGCGAGCTCGCCGTGGCCAACACACCCGACCACATCACATTCGACGACGTGGATGAGGCCCTCATCCGAGAGCTGTCGTCCCTGACCGCCATCACCGTGTCCCTCGTCACGGCCCGGGTGGCGCAGGAGAAGGTTCAGGAGACCCGCCGGGCCCTGATGGACCTGGCCCTGGGGAACATCCAGACGCCCCTCACGGTGGCCCAGGAGTCGCTGGCCGTGCTCCGGTCCCGCTGGGGCGAGCTGTCCGAGGAGGAGCGCGACGGGTCGTTCGAGGCCATCGAGCGGGCCCACGAGCAGATACAGGCCCTCACCGACGGCTCGCTGCTGGAAGAGCCCACCCCGCCGGGGGGCACCTCGCTGCAGGAGATCGTGGACATCGACGTCCCCGAGCTGGTGGAGGAGCTGGCCTCCGACCTGGCCCAGCTCCGCCCGGAGGTGGCCCTGGAGGCGTCGGTGGAGACGGGGTGGTCACCGGCGTTCGCCAGCGACCGGCGGTTGGTCCGCGAGCTTCTCGAGAGCCTGGTCACCAACGCCGTCAACCACTCACCGCCCGGTGAGACGGTTTCCATCACGGCCCGCAGCGAGGGCAGCTCCGTGCGCTTCGACGTCACTGACCGGGGACCCGGCATCCCCCCCGACGACCAGGCCCGGATCTTCGACCAGTTCTACCGCACCGGCCAGAGCGTGGCCGACGGCGTGCCGGGCACCGGCCTGGGGCTCTGGATCGCCCGCCGCCTGGCCTCCCTGCTGGGGGGAACCATCGGCATCAGCAGCCGCAGCGGCCAGGGCAGCACCTTCTGGGCCACCCTGCCCCTCCAGCCGCCGCTGAGGCGCTCAAGGCCGACGTCGTAGGGGCGCTCCGGCCACCGCCTGCAGGGCCTCGGCCACGGCGTCGGCCGGGTCGCGCGCCGACCGCACGCCCTCGATGTCCCAGCTGGCCAGGCCGACCACGGGCCGGTCGAGGCGCAGGGCCAGGGCGATCTCCGAGAGGGTCCCGTAACCGCCCGCCACGGCCACCACGGCGTCGACGCTGCGTACCACGAGGGCGTTACGGGCCTCGCCCATGCCCGTGGTGACGGCGACGTCGACCCAGGCGTTGGCCTCGGCCCGGTCCACTCCCGGCAGGATGCCGACGGTGGTGCCGCCTCCGGCCTTGGCCCCCCGGCAGGCCGCCGCCATGACCCCGCCTAGCCCACCGCACACGACCACGGCGCCCCGGTCGGCCAGGAGCCGCCCCACCGCTTCGGCGTCGGCCTCGGCGGCAGGGGACGGGTCGCCCGGTCCCACCACGGCCACGTAGACGGAAGCCACCCCGGGGTTCTAGCGCGGGTGGATCGTACGAACATGCGTTCGCTAGAGTGGCGGGCATGGGCGAGCTGCGCTGGAAGCTGGCTGACGACGACGGTGGCCAGCCCGCCCTCTTTGCCGAGGAGGAGCTGGTCGAGCGCCACGTCGGGCGGGGCGAGTTCAGGGGCCTCGAGTTCTTCCACGTCAACGCCCGCCGCATCATCAACGAGGTCCCGGCCGCGTCCCGGGTCCCCTTCCGCTACACCATCAACGCCTACCGGGGGTGCAGCCACGCCTGCGTCTACTGCTTCGCCCGCCCCACGCACGAGTACCTCGGCCTTGGCATCGGCGAGGACTTCGACCGGAAGCTGGTGGTGAAGGTCAACGCCGTGGAGCGCCTGCGGGCCGAGCTTGCTTCTCGCAGGTGGGCAGGCGAGCACATCGCCATGGGCACCAACACCGACCCCTACCAGCGTTGCGAGGGCAAGTACCACCTCACCCGGGGCATCGTCCAGGCCCTGGGCGAGGCGGCCAACCCCTTCTCCATCCTCACCAAGTCCACGCTCATCCTGCGCGACCTCGACGTGCTCCAGGCCGCCGCCCTCCGCACGGACGTGAGGGCCAACTTCTCCATCGGCACGATGGACGAGGCCGTGTGGAAGGCCACCGAGCCGGGGACGCCCCATCCCCGCCGGCGGGTCGATGCCGTGGCCCGGCTGAACCGGGCTGGCATCCCCTGCGGCGTGCTGGTGGCCCCGGTGCTCCCCGGCATCTCCGACTCGCCCGAGCAGCTCGAGGCCGTGGTACGGGCCTGCGCCGAGGCCGGGGCCGTGTCCATCTCGCCCATAGCCCTCCACCTGCGCCCGGGGGTGCGTGACCACTTCATGGCCTGGCTCCGCCGCAACCGCCCCGACCTGGTGGGCGAGTACGAGCGGCGCTACCGCCGGGCCTACCTGCCGGCCAAGGAGCAGGAGGCCCTGGCCGGGACGGTCCGGGACCTGGTGGACCAGGCCCGCCCCTCCTCCCGTTCATGTCGCGATGTCCGACCCCCAGGGGGCAAGGAATCGCGACATGGACGGAGGCAGGGAAGGGAGCGGAGCGATCTCGAGCAGCTCACCCTGAGCCTCTGAACCGGGCCTGGCGTCGGGTCAGGCGACACGGCTCGACGGGTCCGCCGAGGTGTCGGTGGGGGAGCGGCGGCCCAGGCCTACGGGCGGCAGGTACTCGTCCACCAGCTGGCGCACCCAGACGGCCCCGCTCTGCCGCCGCTCGGCGCGAGTGGTGTAGCGGTAGCGGTAGAGGCGGGCCCTCACCAGCTTCGGCGGTGCCTCGGGGAAGGGGTTGCGGGACAGGAGGCGCAGCGTCGCCTCGTCGTTTTGGAGCAGCTTGGCCACCAAGGCGAGGAACCAGCCCTCGGCGTATCGGGGAGAGAGGGGAGCGAACCACATGAGCCAGTCGAGGCGCAGGTGGTAGGGCGCCACCTGCCGGGGTCGGCGGCGGGGGTCACCGGGCTTGGCCTTGAACTGGTACTCCTCCCACGTGACCTCGCCCCCGGGGGTGGCCTCGTCGGTCCCCTCGATCACGACCTCGTGGCGCTCCCTGGTGATGCTGCCGAACAGGCCGTAGGTGTTGACCAGGCGCAGGGGGTTGTAGCTGCAGTTCATGAGCTGCTTGGGCGACGCCATGTTGCGCACCGGCCAGTAGCTCAGCACCACCACCGCCGCCGTCAGGGCCACCACCACGACCACGAACCAACCGGATGGCGCCTCGAGGGCCGGGGCTTCCAAGGGGAGGACGCGGCCGAGCATGCCGTCGTGGAACGTGGGGACGGCCAGGGCGATGGTGAGGACGTTGAGCCAGGCGAAGTTGCCGCTCAGCAGCAGCCACAGCTGGGTGGTCACCACGAGGGCCCCGGCGGTACCCGCCACGGGCTGGGGTAGGAGGAGGGCCAGAGGCAGGATCAGCTGGGAGACGTGGTTGGCCACGACCTCGGCCTTGTGGACCGGCTTGGGCAGGTGGTGGAAGTACCAGCTCAGGCGGTTGGGGATGGGCTGGGTCTCGTGGTGGTAGTAGAGGGCGGTGAGGTCCCGCCAGCTGCGGTCGTGGCGCAGCTTGATCAGCCCGGCCCCCACCTCCAGGCGGACCAGCAGCCACCGTATGAGCCAGATGGTCAGCACGGGCGGCGCCGTACGGGCGTTGCCCAGGAAGATGGCGAGGAAGCCGGCCTCGAGGAGAAGCGTCTCCCAGATGAAGCCGTAGAAGGTCTGGCCCACGTTGACGAAGGACAGGTAGAGCGCCCACAAGGCGAACCAGACGGTCATGGAGACCCAGAGGGGCCCCTGCTCCGGCAGGCCCAGCACGACGGCGGCGGCCAGGGCGGAACCGGCCCACGCCAGCCCCAGCGCGAAGCGGTCCGAGTAGTGCCAGTGGAAGATGCTCGGTGCCTGCCTGAACGACACCGCGGCCAGGTAACGAGGAACCGGGAGTAGGCCGTCGGCGCCCAACAGGGGCCGGAACTGGTTCGCCGTCGACAGGAAGGCGACCAGGTAGATGGCGCCCATGAGGCGCTGGAACACCAGCCGGCTCAACCAGTATTCGGGAGCGCTGAACCACTCCATTCCCGTGGTTCAACGGCGGGGGCGGAACTGCTCTTCCGTCACCCACCCGCCGTCACGCCGCGGCCGTGCTCGCCGACCGGTAGCTCCAGTAGCCCAGGGTGAACGTCGCCGTGTAGGCGAGGATCAACAGCGAGGCGGGGAGCAGGAGGACGAGGAGCACCATGACGTGTGGGAGGAAGACGAACGCCTCCTCGACCAGCTCCTGGTTGGCCAAGACGGCGTACAGGGTGAACGCCACCGCGCTCGCCGCCGCGCCGAGCTGGACCCAGTACAGGCCGCTCCACTCGTCGTCTCCCCGGTCGACGGCGGACTCGATCCATGCCGCGACGTCGAAGAGCACGAGCACGACCAGCACCTCGACGAGCAGCACGCCGCCCATGCTGCCAGCATCCGGCCGGTCTGGCTCAAGTGGTGATGCTCATTCCCCGGGTGGCTGGGGCTGGCGCTCGTTCAGCGAGTCGACCGTGGACCTGGCCTTGTTGACCGGCTCAGTTATCACTCCCTTGGAAGTGGGGTCGATCCTCGCCGCCGGCGCCGGCGTGGTGGTGGACGACGGGCTCGATCCCGCCGACCCTCCGCCGCCGCAGGCGCCGGCTAGGAGAGCCGTGGCCAGCGCCGTGGCCGCGGCCAGGGCGAGTCGGGAGCGGCGGTCCGGTTCTCGTCGTGGGGAGCTCGAAGGTTCCATGTGGAAGGCCATCGGCGCTCAGCGAGGCGGACCTGAGCGCTCATGGAGACGGGACTACACCTCGGCCTCGTCGACGGCTTCCTCGTCGGCGTCGGCGACGCGCCACTTCAGCTGGAACTCGACCTCTTCCTCCTCCTCGCCCCTTTCGTGCTCGACGCTGATCTCCGCTCGTCGGGGGACGCGGATGCGCTCACCCGCCACCTGTACCCTGAACGGCTGGTCCGACTCGAGGGCGTCGGCCAGCCGTCTGAGCTTGGCGGCGAACTCGGGAACCGAGTAGTGGCGCTCGACGTCGCGCTCTGTCTCTGCCATCCGGCACCTCCTAGCCTTTCCCCGGGACCCATCCCGGCAGCTGCTGCTTGGCCGCCTGGCGGACGACGCCAGCGGCGTTGGGGTCTCCGCCCAGGACGGCCTTCATCATGGCCTTGGCCTGCCCACGACGCCTACCCCTTCCAGCTCTGACCGGCGAGCTCCGGCTCTCGGGCCGGAGGCCGTCACGGGTTGGCGGTCCGCTCCTGGAGCAGGCCCACCACGAGGTCCCGCATCGAGAACACCCCGAACAGATCGCCCTCGTCGTCGACGACCACGAGATGGCGGAAGCCCTTGTCCCTCATTGTCCGGGCCGCCTCGAGCAGGTCGAGCGAGGGCCTCACCGTTGTTACCCTGCCTAGGAGGCAGTCGCCCACGCTGACGGGGCCCGAGTCGGTGCCTCGGGCGATGACTCGCAAGGCATCCCGGTCGGTGACGATCCCCCTCGGCTTG
Source organism: Actinomycetota bacterium (assembly GCA_030776705.1). Taxonomy (GTDB): domain Bacteria; phylum Actinomycetota; class Acidimicrobiia; order Acidimicrobiales; genus JALYHE01. Next base: position 6,927 of record JALYHE010000019.1, read on the forward strand.
CCGTCGGTCATGACGACGGCCGACCCGACACCCCGCTCCATCATCCACACGGCTGCGTCGCGGAGGCTGTCGCTCGCGTTCACCGTCAGGACGGCCCGCGTGACCAGCGGCTCGATCTCCATCGCATCCTCTCCCGTGGTTGCGCCGTGGCCGGGAGGCCAGGGGAGGCACTCTACCGAGACGCCAGAGGGCGCTCCGGGCGCCTCGGGAGACTTTGTGAAGAAAAGCACAAGCACACTAGGATCCGTCCTCGTGACGCTCGTGCACCGGGTGCTGTACCCGAAGCCGATCATCTCGCTGGACGACTACGTGACCCGCGGCGGGGGGAAGGGCATCCGGGCCGCAGGCCGCTTGGAGCCGGGCGCCGTCATCGACCGGGTCGAGGAGTCGGGCCTGCGGGGCAGGGGCGGGGCCGGCTTCACCACCGGTGTGAAGTGGCGGACCGTCGCCGCCAACCGTTCTCCAGTGGTGCCGACGACGGTGATCGTGAACGCGGCCGAGGGCGAGCCGGGGACGTTCAAGGACCGCACCATCCTGCGCAGGAATCCGTACGTGGTCGTGGAGGGAGCCCTCATCGCGGCCCGCGCCGTGGTCGCCGACCTGGTGATCTTCGCGACCAAGCGGTCGTTTGCCGGTGAGATCGAGCGGCTGCGCGCCGCCCTCGAGGAAGTCGAGGCCGCGGGCTGGAGCGAAGGGTTGGGGCTCGTGGTGTTCGAGGGCCCGGACGAGTACCTGTACGGCGAGGAGAGCGCCCTGCTGGAGACCATCGACGGCCGCTGGCCCTTTCCCCGGGTGGTCCCCACCTTCCGGCGTGGCCTCACCAGCAGCTCGCCGCCGGACGTACCGCCCGTACCGGCGGACGCGGCGCCGGCCCCGGCCCTGGTTAACAACACGGAGACACTGGCCAACGTGCCCCGCATCGTCGCCCGGGGACCGGCCTGGTTCCGCACCATGGGGACGCCGGAGTCACCGGGCACGACGGTGTGCACGGTGACGGGCCAGACCCGCCGCCACGGCGTGGGCGAGGTGCCCATGGGGACCTCGCTGCGCAAGGTGATCCAGTCGGTGGGAGGCGGCCCCCGGCGGGGCCGACAGGTCAAGGCCGTCCTGTCCGGGGTGGCCACGGGTGTCATCCCCGGCGAGCTGCTCGACACGCCGGTCAGCTACGAGGGCCTGGCCTCGATCGGCAGCGGGCTCGGGTCGGCCGGCTTCGTGGTCTTCGACGACAGCACCGACATGACCGCGGTGGCGGCAGGGGTGGCCCGCTTCCTAGCCGTCGAGTCGTGCGGGCAGTGCCTGCCCTGCAAGCTCGACGGGATGAGCCTGTCCGAGGGCCTGGCCAAGCTGAACGGCCCGCAGCCCCAGGACCACGACTACGACACCGTCCGCCGGCGCCTCCAAACCGTGGCCGACCGCTCCCGCTGCTACCTGGCCACCCAGCAGCAGGTGGTGGTGGGGAGCATCCTCGAGCACTTCGGCGACGAGCTCACGGCCCACCTGTCGGGTGAGCGGGCCCCCGTGGAGCCAGAGCTCGTGGCCGAGCTGCTCGACATCAGGGCGGGCCAGGCCTTGGTGGACGCCCGGCACCGGGGCAAGCAGCCCGACTGGACCTACAACAAGCGGTACTCGGGGACGGTGCCGGTCGAGCTGTACACGGCCCAGCCACCTCCCTGGAGGGTCTGACCCCTCACCGGTCCCGCACGGCTGCACGGGCCTCGAGCCGCACCCGGAAGTCGGGGTCGGTGGCAAGAGGGTTGACGAGGTGGCGGCTGGGCCCCACCCCGAGCTCGGCCAGTCCCCGCAGGGCCTTCCAGCGCACCCAGGCGTCGCCGTCGGTCAGGGCCGTCTCGAGGAGCGGCCGTAGCTCCTCCCGGGCGACGTCGACGATGGCGTCCACGGTGGCCCGACGCACGAGGCGGCTGCGGTCGCGCAACAGGCGTTCCCACTCCGCCTTGGCCGCTCCGGGGTCGGCTTCCCGCAGGAGGCTGGCCGCCACCTGGCGCCGGGGCGCCTCGGCGTCCATGGCGGCGGCCCGCACACGCTCCAGGTCCGGACCTCGTCCTGGGCGGAGGGAGCCGAGCTCCCGCCACGCCTGCTGGAGGCGGCCCTCGTGAGGGCGGGGCTCGCTCACGTGGTTCGCAACCGCGGGCCGTCCACCGGCCGTTGGGAGGTCGCCGGCGCCGGCGTCGGCGTGGTCGCCGGCGAACTCCTCGGCCACCACCTGGAGCACCGGGGCCAGCAGGGCCTCCCAGCGGTCGGGTCGACGCAGGCTCACGGCGACGAAGTCGGTGGCCACCAGCACGTCGCTGACGTCCGGGAACTGCTGGAAGAGGCGGCTCACCCGAGCATCGCCGCCGTGGTCCCGCCGGGTGAAGGGACGGCTCTGGCCCTCGTGGACGTCCCCCGTGCGGAACATGACGGTGCGGGGGTTGGGCGTGGCCTCGGGAGTCACCGGCCCGGAGAAGGTGGCGGCCACCGGGTCCGGAGGCGGTTCGGAAGGCGGGTCGGAAGGCGGGTCGGCAGGCGAGCGGAGACCGGCCGGCGCCGTCACCTCGAGCCTGAAGCGGCCGTCGCTCCACCCGAACTCGAGCACCAGGTCTTCGTCCAGCGGGTGGGACCACCAACCCGCACCTGGCCCCACCGCCTCAGCCAGGGCCTGGTCCTCGGCGTCGGTCCAGGGCTCGGACGAGAAGAAGCGCTTGAGGAGGGCCTTGGTGGGCCCCAGCGCCTCGAAGGGCAGTTCGCCCAGGGCGTCCTCGGTCAGGTGACGGACGGCCACCGCCAACAAGCCCCGATCGGTGACGGCTCTGCGAGCCTCCACACGCCTGACGCTACGCGACCAGGATGGGGACGTGGCTCCCTCTGCGAGGAGAAGTTCCCGGACTACCGGGGGGCAGCCGAGAGTGCGGCTCATGCTCTGGCGGGGCCTCCGGCGGCGCTGCCCCCGGTGCGGATCGGGCGGGGCGTTCGACACCTGGTTCCGCATGGCGGAGCGATGCCCGGGATGCCGCTTGCGCTTCGAACGGGAGAACGACTTCTTCCTGGGTGCCTACGTCGTAAACCTGGCCGTCACCGAGGGGCTCCTCGCCTTGGCCTTGCTGGTGTACCTGTTGCGAGTGGTCGACAACCCCGACACGCCTTGGGTCCCCGTCATGGTGGCGAGCCTCGTGGTCGCCGTAGGTGCGCCGATCCTGTTCTTCCCGTTCTCCCGCACCATCTGGGCCGCCATCGACCTGGCCATGCGGCCGGTGCCGCCCGAGGACGGCGACGTCAGCGGCGACGGCGACCGAACGGACCGGTGAGGGCCATCACCGCTCCACGTCGCCGCGCAGCGCCGGGGGCGCCACCCTGAACCAGTCCACCGGGAGGGGGACGGTGAACCAGGAGGTGCTGTCGCGCCCCGGCGTCATCTCGGCGCCGATCCGGCCGCCCATGGCCTCGACCAGACCTCGGGCGATCGAGATGCCGAGCCCGACGCCGAACACCCGGTCGCTCGGCGGCCCCTTCCGGCGCAGCTCCTCGAAGAGCCGCTCGCGGTCGGCGGGAGCGGTGCAAGTGCCGGTCTCGGCCACCTCGAAGCGGACGTGGTCACCGGAGGAGGGCAGGACCCGGATGGTGACCTGACCGTCCACGGTGATCTTCACGGCGTTGGCCACAAGGTTCACGAGCACCTGGCGCAGGCGCAGGGTGTCGCCCCGGCGGGCCAGCGGGATGGCGGGGTCGCAGTGGATGAGCAGCTCGAGCCCACGGGCCCGTGCCTGCTCGGCCATGAGCTCGCGGACTGCCTTGACCAGTAGGCGCAGGTCCACCTCCCCGACTTCCAGCTCCAGGTCTTCGGCCTCGAGCTTGGAGTAGTCGACGATCTCGTCTGCGATCCTGAGCAGCGCCTGCCCGGCGGCCCGCACCTCCTCAAGGAGCGTGCGCTGACCCTGGCCGAGCGGCCCTTCCAGGAGGACCGCGGCCCGGCTGAGCAGCGCGTTCGCCGGCGTGCGCATCTCCTGACTCATGGCACTCAGGAACTGAGACTTGGCCCTGGTGGCGGCCAGGGCCTCGTCCCGGGCCGCGGCCACCTCCCGAGCGGCCGCCAGGAGGTGGCTCTGCTGAGCACGCAGCCGCTCCGCCTCGGCCGAGCCCGAGGCCGCTTCCTGCTGGAGAAGGGCGAGGGCATAGCGCTGGTCGCCGGGGTCGGCGAGCTTGGAGTAGCTCTCGCTGGGGGCGACCCGAGTGTGGCTGTGGCACATCCGCCTGAACTGGGCAGTGTCGCCGCCTCGGGCTACTACCTCCAGCGGGTAGGCGCAGAACAGCGAGAAGGGGTGTGAGGCGGCCAGATCGTTCCAGAGGCCCTCCAGATCGATGGCGGCCTCGGTGTTCCCGTCCGCCCACAGGAGGGCGACCATCTCGCCGAAGATGCGCACCTTCCGGCCGCTGTCGGCGGCCCGGGCCAGGAGCGGCTCCAGGGTCTGGGCGAAGCGGTCGGGGTCCGGCCTCCCGTCGACCATGAACCGGGCCAGGGTCTCGGCGGCGTCGAGATCGACGAGCCGCCCTTGGGTACGGGCCACCTCGACGTCGAGCCCCCGTCCCTGCAGCTCGGTGAGGAACTTCTCCCGGTGCGCCATGGTGGCCACGACGATGGCGGCGTCACCTGCGGGCAGCGCGGGGCCGATGAAGCCGCACACCGAGTGCACGAGGAAGTCGTCGGTCTCGTAGAGCTCGACTACGTGATGCCGGTCCGGGTGGGGGGCACCCGACCTTGCCCTCTGAGCTGTGGCCGGCCCCATTCCCTGCCTCCTTGTCGTGCGGCTTCCCCCCGACCGGCTCCCAAGGGTACCGTGCTCGTGCGGCCCCGTCGCCAGGCCTTCTCCCGATGTTCGAGGGGGAAATACGCCGGGCGGTCCCGGCACGGCTCCCTCCCTACTCGCAGGCCTTCGACAGGCCGAACAGCGAGGCCAGGGTCTGGGCCACCTCGCCGGCGTCGAGCCTCTCGGCGGCGAGGCGGGCCATGATGATCAGCAGGGGCGCCCCCCCGCTGTCGGGTGGATGCAGGGCGAAGTAGGCACCGTTGCTGGCGCCGTTCAGCGAGAGCAGGCCCCAAAGCAGGTCGGCGTGCTGCTTCGGCTTCCCGCTCAGCTGGTTGATGACCTGCCAGAAGCTCAGGATGTCGGCGGTGTCGTTGAGCCCGGCCAGGACTTCGCCTATGTCGGCTTGGATCACCCAGTTGCCGTCCGGTCGCTTGCTCCATGCCAGCCCCAGCTCCTGGAAGATGGCCTCGATCTGCTGCTCCAGGCCGGGCCGATCGACGTGGTCCCGGGTACCTGTCCTGCGTATGTAGTCGATGAGCTGGTCTTCCGAGGTCACGATCCGCCTCCTTTGAGGTGCTTCCCGTGTGCTCGCTCTCATGGCGGGCCCGGCTGCTCGGCGGGCACCGCCAGGCCACGCGTCCCGCATCCGAACGCACGCCAGTCAAGGGTATCTGGGCCGACCCTGCGGGCAGGCGCCGGTGTTCGCCCGCCCGCGTACTCTCGTCTCGTCGGTGTCTAGGAGGGCTTGGGGATCCGATCGGAGCGTCGCTGGGGCCGGACCGCTGGCATGGGCCCTGGCCCTTCTGGTGGCGCGCAACGCCGGGGAGCCGGCGCTGCCCGGCGCCGCCTACATCCCGGCCAACGTCGTAGTCGGCACCGCCCTGGTCGCACTGGCCCGCCGGGGCGGGCTGTCGTGGGAGGCGCTCGGCATGGGCCGGCGCCATGTGGGGCGGGGGATCAGGACAGGGGCGGTGGCTGCGGCGGTGGCGGCCGCCGCCATGCTCGCCGGGGCGGCCTGGCCGCTCACCCGTGGGCTCTTCGACGACGAACGGGTGGCAGTGGACGCCGGGACGGGGGAGCTCGCCTATCAGACCCTCGTCCGCATCCCGGTCGGCACCGTCGCCTTCGAGGAGCTCGCCTTCCGTGGCGTCCTTCTCGGGCTGCTGCTCCGGAGGCTCTCGCCAGCGGCGGCGGTGGCCGTCGACAGCGCCCTGTTCGGCCTCTGGCACATCGTGCCCACCCTCGCCACGGCGAGGGCCAACCAGATCACCGGGGCGGGCAGGGTCGGCCTGGTGGCCGGAGCGGTGGTCGTGACGGCCGTCGGCGGGGCCGTGTTCTGCGCGCTGCGCCTGCGGGGTCGCCACCTGCTGGCGCCGGCGCTGTTGCACCTGGCGTTCAACGACGTTGGCTACTTCCTGTCCTGGTGGGTGCGAGCCTGAGACCGCCGGGCCCTCACGGCCACGTGGCTCAGGCCAGGCGACCCGTCACGTCGATCTCGACGTTGCCCCGGAGGGCGTTGGAGACCGGGCATGACTCCTCGGCGGCCCCGAGGGCCTCCTCGAAGTCGCCCTGGTCCATGCCGGGCACCTCTGCGCTCACGTCGAGCACGATCCTCGTGATCTTCCCGCCCTCGAAGCTCGAGGTGGCCTGGACCTGCAGGCTCTCCGGCGCGTGACCCCGGTTGCTGAGCTGGTTCGACAGAGCCATGGAGAAGCACCCCGCGTGGGCACTGGCAATGAGCTCCTCGGGGCTCGTCTTGCCGCCCGGCGCCTCGGTGCGCGACGCCCAGGTCATCTCCGTGTCGGTCAAGACGCCGCTGCTCGTCGCCGACACCGTCCCGCTCCCCTCGAACAGGTCTCCCTTCCAGTTCGCACTTGCCGTCCGTTCGGCCATGACCGCCCTCCTGACCACGGTGGTTAGCTGGGCAACCCTATTCC
>JALYHE010000020.1 GCA_030776705.1 Actinomycetota bacterium
GGCGACGTCACTCCCGTCCTCACCGCTGCCCGGCTGGCGGTCACGCTGAGGCGGACCGGAGCCGAGCACCTCGAGCGCCTCCGGAACGCGCTCGACCCCGACGTCGGCCTCCTGTACGTCCCGTACGTGTTCTCCCGGTCGCATGGCCTGCGCTCCACCCGCCAGGTGGCGGCGGCCCTGGCCGACGAGCTGGGGTACTGATGAGGCGGGAGGGCGTCGCCGGCCAGCCGTCCCTGGAGATGCTCCTGGCGGCCAAGGAGATCGTGGTCGCCTGCGGTGCGGGTGGTGTGGGCAAGACCACGGTGGCCGCGGCCCTGGCCGCCATGGTGGCGGTCAACCAGGGCGGCAAGGTCCTGGTCCTCACCGTCGACCCGGCCCGGCGGCTGGCCGACGCCCTGGGCCTGGAGCGCGTCGGCGACAAGGAGGCACAGGTGCCGGCCGACGCCTTCGCCGCCGCCGGCGTCATCCCGAGGGGCGAGCTGTGGGCCGCCATGCTCGACACCAAGCAGTCCTGGGACGACCTGGTCCGCCGTCACGCTCCCGACCGCGGTACCGCCGAGCGCATCCTGTCCAACCACCTGTACGGCAATGTCACCGGCCGCTTCGTGCAGAGCCACGAGTACATCGCCATGGAGCGCCTGTACCAGCTGCACGTGGACGGTGACTACGACCTGATCGTGGTGGACACCCCTCCGACCCGGAACGCCCTGGACTTCGTCGAGGCCCCGGCCCGGATGGCCGAGTTCTTCTCCAGCCGGTTCCTGCGCATCCTGTCCGCCCCCTACCGGTCCAGCGTGGTGAACCTGGCCTCGCGTCCCTTCATCAACGCCGCCGACAGGATCCTCGGCTCGCAGTTCCTAAAGGACATCGCCGAGTTCTTCTCGCTCTTCCAGACCATGGCCCCGGGCTTCGTGGAGCGGGCCGAGGCGGTCAACCGTGTCCTGCACGACAAGCGCACCACCTTCGCCGTGGTGAGCACCCTCGAGGCGGCGCCGGTGCGGGAAGCGGAGTTCTTCGTGGACGTGCTCACGACCAAGCGATTCCACCTGGGGGCGGTGGTGCTCAACAAGGTCCTTCCCTCCTACCTGCTCGACGAGCGAGCCGGGCGCACGGCCGTGGCCCTCGAGCGCCGGGCCGCCGAGGTGGCCGAAAGGGTCACCGACGGGTTGGGGGACGCGGGCCAGGTCGGGCGGGTCCTGACCGAGGTGGCCGAGAGCTTCTTGCGCTTCCAGGTCGTGGCCCAGCGCGAGGCCGAGCAGCAGGCCGAGCTGGCGGTGGCTCCCAACGTGATCGCCACCGTCCCCTACTTCGAGACCGACATCCACGACCTGGCCGGGCTGCTCCGGCTGGGTGGGCAGCTCTGGTCCTCGTGATCGTCGACCCCCGGGTCGAGGCCTACGCCACCGCCCACAGCTCCCCTCCGGAGCAGCTCCTCGCCGAGCTGGCCGCGGAGACCGAGCGCTCCCTCGAGTTGCCCCAGATGATGGTGGGCCCGCTGGAGGGGCGCTTCCTCGAGATGCTGGTGTTCGCCACCGGCGCCCAGCTCGTGCTCGAGATCGGCACCTTCAGCGGCTACTCGGCGTTGTCGATGGCCGCCGGGCTGGCTCCCGGGGGGTGCATCCTCAGCTGCGAGATCAACCCCCGAGCGGTGGAGATGGCCCGCCACTTCGTGTCCTCCAGCCCTCACGCAGGTCGTATCGAAGTCCTCGAAGGCCCGGCCCTCGAGACGGTGGCCCGCCTCGAGGGGCCGTTCGACCTGGTCTTCGTCGACGCCGACAAGCCCAGCTACGCCGCCTACTACGAGGCGGTGCTGCCCAAGCTGGCCGAGCGTGGCCTCATGGTGGTCGACAACACCCTCTGGGGCGGGTCGGTGGTGGATGACACCGACGACAGCGAGGATGCCGCCGCCATCCGCGCCTTCAACGACCGGGTCGTGAGCGACGAGCGGGTGGTGTGCGTGCAGCTGACGGTGCGGGACGGGGTGACCCTCATCCGGCGCCGCGGCTCCTAGCCTCTGTCCGCCGTCAACCGGCCACGGCGGCCGCTCCTACCATGGCCCCGTGCTCGACTACCACGTGCACCTGTGGGCCCACGGGGAGCCCTCCGCCCCTCCGACGCTCGAGCAGCTGGCCGGCTACTGCGACCGCGCCGGGGCGGCGGGCGTCAGCGAGGTGGCCATCACCGAGCACCTGTTCCGCTTCGCCCAGGCCGACGCCGTCCTCGCCGGCTTCTGGGAGGACGACCCCGATCCCCGACTGCGCCGGACCATGGCGGCCTACTGGGCCGACCACGCCCGGGCCGACCTCGACGCCTACGTCGACGCCGTGCTGGCGGCCAAGGCGGAGGGCCTGCCCGTCGTGCTCGGCTTGGAGGTGGACCACTACGCGGGACGCATGGACAAGGTCACCGCCCTCCTCGAGGGCTATCCGTTCGACGTCCTGCTGGGTTCCGTCCACTGGCTCGGGGCCTGGGGCTTCGACGACTACGAGGACCCCGTCGTGGCCGCCGAATGGGACGCCCGTAGCGTGGACGACGTGTGGCGGCAGTACGCCGACGCCCTGGACGAGCTGTCCGGCTCGGGCGCCTGCGACGTGCTGGCCCACGTCGACCTGGCCAAGGTCACGGGCCGGCGACCGGCCGTGATCGACGGCTTCCACCACCGCTTCGCCGCCGCCGCCGCCGACAACGGGCTGGCCGTCGAGGTGTCGTCGGCGGGCTGGCGGAAGCCGGTGGGCGAGCCCTACCCCGACCCCTCCCTGCTCCGGCGGCTCGCCGTTGCCGAAGTCCCGGTCACCACCGCCTCCGACGCCCACCGCCTGTCCGAGGTCGGCGCCGGGGTGGGCGAGCTGGGCCGCTTGCTGTCCGACGCCGGGTACCGCTCGCTGACCGCCTACCGCCGCCGGGAGCCCCTCCCGGTCCCGCTGTGGCGGGCCGAGCCGTGACCATTCCCCAAGACGCCGTCCTCGCCCCCGCCGAGGGCCACGCCCACCTGCAGCGGCTGACCGCGTCGTGGAACATCCTCGCCGACCTCTGCTTCGCCGACCTGCTCCTGCTGGTCCCCGCCCCGGGGGAGGAAGGCGACCGCTTCATCGTCTACGGGCAGATGCGGCCCACCACCATCCAGACCTTGCACCACGAGGACCTGGTGGGGCGGACTATCGACGAGGAGGAGCTGCCGCTCGTCACCCGGGCCTGGAGGCTGGGCCAGATCGTGGAGGGCGAGGTCAGCATCGCCGGGGCGGGCGAGGAGCGACGGGTCCAGTGCATCCCCGTGCGGTGGAAGGACGAGCTGGTGGCGGTGCTGACCCGTGAGGCCCCCCTGGCCGTGGGTGGCCGCCGGCCGGGACAGCTGGAGCGGGTCTATGTGGAGATCTTCGACCGCCTGGCCAGGATGATCTCCGACGGCGCCTTCCCCTTCGTCACCGAGGACGCTCCCACCGCCGAGTCCCCCCGCGTGGGCGACGGCGTGGTGGTGCTCGACGCCAGTGGGCGGGTGGAGTACGCCTCGCCCAACGCCGTCAACGCCCTCCACCGCATGGGCATCTACACGAGCATCTCGGGCCTTCGCCTCGACGAGCTCGGCGTGGAGGAGACGGCCATCCAGAAGGCCTTCTTCGAAGGCGTCCCCGCCACCGAGGAGATCGAGCGCCACCCGGACGTGATCGTCCTGTTGCGGTGCATCCCCCTGCTCGAGGCCGGCCAGGTGACGGGTGCGCTCCTGCTCTCCCGGGACATCACCGACCTCCGTCGTCGTGACCGGCTGCTGCTCTCGAAGGACGCCACCATCCGCGAGGTCCACCACCGGGTCAAGAACAACCTCCAGACCATCTCGTCGCTCCTGCGCCTCCAAGGCCGCCGGCTACCGGGGGGGGAGGCCAGGTTGGCCCTCTGGGAAGCCGAGCGCCGCATCCGCTCCATCGCCCTCGTCCACGAGATCCTGTCGAGGGACCCTGCCGAGCAGGCGGCGTTCAACGAGATCGTGGAGCCGCTCGTGCGCATGGCCCAGGAGGGCGTCCTCAACCCGGAGCGGCCGGTGACCTTCTCCGTTGAGGGGGACGCCGGCGAGGTGCCGGCCGAGCTGGCCACGCCCCTCGCCGTGGTGATCGCCGAGCTGCTCCAGAACGCTGTGGAGCACGCATTCCCGGAGGGCTTGGCTCAGGACCAGCGCCGGGTGCGCGTGCTGTTGAGGAACGACGGTGAGCTGCTGGTCGTGAAGGTCCACGACAACGGCCGGGGCCTGCCCGACGACTTCAGGATGGAGACCACCGAGGGCCTCGGCCTCTCGATCGTGCGGGACCTCGTGACCGGTCAGCTGGGAGGCACCATCGAGATGCGCGCCGAGGAGGCGGGGACCACGGTGGAGCTGTGCGTCCCGGTGACGCCCTCCATGGCGCCCTGAGGCGGCGGTGCCGGCCGCCAGAGGTGGCGGACGGTTAAGGGCTCAGCTGGCGGCTCGGCGGCGTGCCAGCCACGCCTTGCGCAGCTTGCGGCGCTCCTCTTCCGAGGTGCCGCCCCACACGCCTGCCTCCTGGTTGGTGGCCAGGGCGAAGTCCAAGCAGGCGGGCTGGGCGTCGCACTGGCGGCACACCGCCTTGGCGGCCTCGATCTGGTCGACGGCCGTGCCGGTGTTGCCGATCGGGAAGAAGAGGTCGGGGTCCACGTGCCGGCAGGCGGCCTGGGCCCTCCAGTCCTCCTTGTCCCAGTCGATCGGACGGCTCCAGGTGAGGGCCACCAACGCCTCCTCCACGGCGAATCGCTGCACGGTTGAACGAGTCATCCGGGCGTCATGTGATTTGCTTCACATGGCCGCCCCAAAATATATAGCTGAGGTGGACCCTACCAATTGTGACAGTTTCGAGCAAGGATCAGGAGCCCCGCGGTACTACCAGGTCGAGGCAGCTTCGCTCGTAGCTGACCTCGAGGCTGTCGACCTGGCCCAGGTAGTCACCGTCCACCTGATGGGGGAAGGGCCGGGAGGCGGTGATGGTGACCGACTCCACGCTTGTTCGAACGGTGACCCCTGGTTGTCGGTCGAGGTCCCGGCCGCCGCCGAGGGTCGAGCGGAAGGCCTTTCCGATGGTGGCCAGGCGCAGGTCGTGGACCACGGCCACGGCCAGGGGTGTGCCGAAACCGGTCTCGGGGGCCACGTCCAGTGGTCGCTTGCCCAGGAACGTGTAGGGGTTGGTCTTCAGGCACAGGGCGAGGGACCCCTCGTGGACGCTCCCGTCGTCGAAGCGCACCGAGAACCAAGGGTCGCCGCGCTGCGGGTGGGCGACCCAACTGGCGACGGCGGCGTAGACGAAGGCGCCCTGTCCGAGGCGCCGCTTGATGTTCCCCATCGCCTCGACGCGCTCGACCACCTCGGCGTCGAAGCCCACGCCCAGGTGGAACAGGTAGTACCGGTCGTTGGCCCTGCCCATCTCCACCCGGCGCCGGGAGCCGCTTCGCAGCGCCGCCACCACCTCCCGGGCGGCCTCGACCGGATCGTTGGTAAAGCCGATGGTGCGGCAGTACACGTTGGTGGACCCGGCCGGAATGGTCGCCAGGGCCGTGGTGGAGCCCACCAGGCCGTTGGCGGTCTCGTTGAAGGTTCCGTCGCCGCCCATGGCGACTACCACCTCGACGCCGGACGCCACCGCCTCTCGGGCCAGCTCGGTGGCGTGACCCCTGCCCTCGGTGACGGCGACGATCAGGTGGTGCTCGGCGGCGAGGACGTCTTCCACCTGCACTCGTTGCCGGTCCCTGACGGCAGACGCAGTGGGGTTGACGACGAGCAGCAGGTTCATGCGTCGCGGGCGGCGGAGCGCAGCTGGCTCAGGCTGCGTGCCAGGAGCCTGGACACGTGCATCTGGCTGATCCCGAGGCGCCCGGCGATCTCCGACTGCGTCATCCCCTCGAAGAAGCGGAGATGGAGGATCGTCTGCTCCCTGGGCGGCAGGCGGGACAGGAGGGGAGAGAGCGCGGCCCGGTGCTCGGCGTCGAGCAGCTGTGGGTCGTCTTCGCCGAGCTGGGCGGACAGCGTGTCACCGTCTTCGTCGCCGGCCGTGGCGTCCAGCGAGGAGAAGCGGTAGGCCTGGCCCGCCTCGAGGGCCTCGAGCACCTCCTCCTCGGACACCTGGGCCTCGGTGGCCAGCTCGGGGATGGTGGGGGAGCGGCCCAGCTCCTGGCTCAGTGTGCTCACGACCTTTCCCAGGCGGAGGTAGAGCTCCTGCATGCGCCGGGGAGCCCGCACGGCCCATCCCTTGTCGCGGAAGTGACGCTTGAGCTCGCCCACGATGGTGTGGGTGGCGTAGGTCGAGAACTCGACCCCGCGGCTGGGCTCGAAGCGGTCCACGGCCTTGAGCAGTCCGAGTGACGCCACCTGCACCAGGTCGTCCAACGGCTCGCCCCGGTTGCTGAACCGCCGGGCCAGGTACTCGGCCAGCCCCAGGTGGCCTTCCACGAGCTGGGTGCGCAAGTTGGGGTCGCGGTCCTCGGCGAACTCCTCGAACTTGCGCCGGAGGTCCTGCCGCTGCTCGGGCTCGAAGCTCATGTCGAGCGGTATCGGCGCTTCAGCAGACGGAAGCCAGGGCTCCCCCCAGCGTCGCGGTAGACCTCGTGCTCGTCCACGAGGGCACGCAGGATCGCTTCCGAGAGCTCGCTCAGCAGAGGCTCGGGCCCGTGGGCGGAGAAGGAGGCGGTGGCTCGCACCTCGAGGCCGTCGTCGGAGACGGCGTAGTTCATCAGCAGCGCGCCTTCTTGGGCCTTGCCCCCGGTCAGCGCGAAGCACAGCTCGTCTATGGCCAGCCGGAGGTCCTCGACCTCGTCGACGGTGAAGCCCAGGCGGCTGGCCACACCCGACGCCGTGACACGCGCCAGGCGGAGGAGCTCCGGGGTGGCCGGCACGGCCAGGCGTACTTCGTCCTCGGCGGGCACAGCCTCCTTCTCCTCTTGCGGCCGGGACGGACGCTAGCTCGTGAGCCGGGAGCGGGGACGGGACCGTCACGCCCTTCGCACACGGGAGCCTCAGGCGTATGGTGGGGCCGGGTGAGCGCCGATCGTCACCAGCTGAACGTTCCGGGCGTCCGGCCCGGCCGGTTGTCCTTCCAGCCTGTCCGCTCACCGTATTCGGGCGATGCCATCGCCGAGGTTGAGCAGGCCGACGGCGCTGTCCTCGAGCGGGCCCTCGACTGCCACGAAGGTCTGTTCTCCGACCGGGACGCCTGGCTGCCGCTGCACCGGCGGGTCGAGGTGCTCCGCCGGGCGGCGGCGACCATGCGCTCTCGCCGGCAGGAGCTGGCCCGCCTTATCGCGCTGGAAGGTGGCAAGCCCCTCACGGACGCGCTGGTAGAGGTGGACCGGGCCGTCAACGGCGTCGAGCTGTGCGGGGAGGAGGCGGCCAGGCTCCACGGCCAGCAGGTCCCCATGGGAGCCACGGCTTCCTCTATGGGCCGGACGGCCTACACCGTCCGGGAGCCGGTGGGCCCGGTGGCGGCCATCAGCGCCTTCAACCACCCTCTCAACCTCGTGGTGCACCAGGCCGGCCCGGCGGTGGCGGCCGGGTGCCCCGTGGTTGTCAAGCCAGCCCCCGCCACGCCGCTGTCGGCGCTGGCCTTCGTGGCCATCCTCCACGAGGCGGGCCTGCCGGAAGAGTGGTGCATCGCGCTCCCGTGCGGTGACGAGGTGGCAGAGCGTCTGGCCACAAGCGCCCGCATCGCCTTCCTGTCCTTCATCGGCAGCGAACGGGTGGGGTGGACGCTGCGGAGCAGGCTGGCACCAGGCGTGCGTTGTGCCCTCGAGCACGGCGGCGTGGCCCCCGTGATCGTGGACGAGTCCGCCGACCTGGAGCAGGCCGCGCCCCTCATCCTGAAGGGCGGCTACTACCACGCCGGGCAGGTCTGCGTCAGCGTCCAGCGGGTCTTCGCCCATACCCGCGTCAAGGATGAGCTGGTGGACCGCCTGGCGGCCGGCGCCGCGGCCCTGGCCGTGGGCGACCCGCTGCTGCCCGCCACCGAGGTGGGACCGCTCATCCGGCAGCGGGAGGTGGACCGCGTCCACGAGTGGGTGGGAGAAGCGGCGGGCGCAGGGGCGACGGTGGCCACCGGTGGCCGTCCGCTAGGGCACCAGTGCTACGAGCCCACGCTGCTGGTCGACACCCCGCCCGACACCCGTGCCATGCAGCTCGAGGTCTTCGGCCCGATGGTAAGCGTGGTGGGCTACGAGGACCTCGACATCGCCGTGGCCAGCGCAAACTCGCTGCCGTTCGCCTTCCAGGCCGCCGTCTTCACCCGGGACCTCCACCGGGCCGAGCGGGCCGCCGCCCGGCTGGACGCCACGGCAGTGATGGTGAACGACCACACCGCCTTCCGGGTGGACTGGATGCCGTTTGGCGGCCGCCGCCGGTCGGGCCTCGGGATGGGAGGCATCCCCTACGCCATGGAGGACGTCACCCAGACGAAAATGGTGGTAACCAGGGCAGGTTGACCACCGGCTGGGTCCAGCGGTCCGAGCCGTACACGGCCACCACCAGGGCGCAGGCGGGCGCCTCGCCGCACTCCACCCCCTGCACTTCGTAACGAGGGGAGTCGAAGGCCAGGCCGCGGGAGGCGGTCACCCACGCCAGGCTGCGCTGGAGGTCGCGGCGGACCGCTTCCTCGCTGTGGCCTTCGTGCTCCACGAAGAGGCCCTTGCCCGAGCGGGGCTCCTGCACCCACCCCAGCCCCGCCCAGGCCTGCTGCCCGGGCCGGTCGACCCGCATCTCGGCCAGGACCACGTAGACGCGGTCCCCCCACTCGCCGCTGACGCCGGCCACCCGGCTGCCCACCGGGACCACGGTGGTGGCGGCGGGGATCACGGAACTGAGCCGCACCAGGTTGAAGTCGGCCACGCCGGCGCAGGCCAAGGCGGCGTCGAAGGCTGCAAGCCGGGTGGGACCGGAGCCGGCGCCTCGAGCCACCTCGATGGTCCGCACCGCGCCAGGCACGCCCGGCTGCGGGGGGTGCACGACCGATCCCTCGGGCACCGTGGTCATCGGAAGCCGTTCGAGGAATAGGCGTAGTAGTGCTGGCGGCCGAGGTCCACGCGAACCAGGTGAACGAGCCTTCCCGCCACCTTGGCGATCACGTCGGGCAGCCGGGTGGCCGCCAAGGTTTGGTCGGAGCAGTCGAAGGCGGCCACCGCCCGGTCGGCGCCCAGCTTCTTGGTCAGCTCCTCGAGGAGGAGCCGGGCCCAGGGGCCACCCTGGTGCTCAGGGCGCACCAGGAGGGCGTGGAAGTAGTAGACGGCCCCCCGTTCGTAGTGCTCGGGGAAGCGGTCCTCGAAGAACGGAACGCTGATCCAGGGGACGACGGAGAGGTCGGTGGCCATGATCGCCATGGCGCAGGTCACCCGGTCCCGGCTCCACCCCACGAACTTGAGGACCGATCGGTCGCCCATGGCTTCCAGGAACTCCTGGTCCGTCAGCGCCTGGCGCGCCGGTGACTGACGCTCCAGGGGCGAGAAGGCGCTGCGGTATACGCGAAGGAACTGGCTGGCGACCTCCACGGATACCGTTCTCGAGACCTCGACCGATCCGACTCTGGGGCGCTGCTGGACCGCCGTCATGAGGCGCACGCTAGAACGAGCGCCCGCTGGTTTGCCTGCCCACCCCATCTAGGTGACAGGGACCAGCAAGGTAGCGGTCAGACGACCGCGCCGGGTCACCGGCACTTCACTTTGGGTGCCGCGCCCGGGCGCCTGCTCAAGCCCCCTCTCCGGCTGGTCGATAACTAGTCCGACAATGGGCGAGTCGACCTGGAAGCGCTTCCTGGGCGTCGGCCTCGCCGGAGCGCTCCTCTCCACCTTCTCGCCTCCACCCACCCGGGCGGTGGTGGGGCAGGCGGTGAGCCTGCTGTCGGTGGCCGCCGTGGCCTGGGCCGTTCGCGCCCGGAACCCGGACGGGCGCCGCGCCTGGTACTGCTTCATCGGGGGCGGCGTCGCCTTCCTCGTGGGCCACGTGACGCTCTTCGTCCACGGCGCGCTGGCCTCGGAGACCAACCCCTTTCCGTCCCCCGCTGACGCCTTCTTCGTCCTCGGCTACGTCCTGCTGATCGTCGGCGGGGTGCTGCTGGTGCGCCGGCGCTCGGCCGACATCGAGGGCGACAACCTCATCGACGCCCTGATCGTGGCCACCTGCGTCGGCGTGGTGGTGTGGGCCTACGTGCTCGTGCCCTACGGCTCGGACCCGGAGCTGACCCTGGCCGAGAAGGGGCTCAACGGTACCTACTCGCTGCTCGTGCTCGTCCTCATAGGGGTCGCGGCCCGGCTGGCCGTGGGCTCGGGGCGGCGCAACCCGAGCTATTACCTCCTGGCCGCCTCGCTGGCCTTCGTCCTGGCCGCCGACGTGTTCGCCACCATCGACACCACGGGCGCCGGATCCGAGGGGCTGATCGTCGTGTGCTCGGCGCTGAGCTACGTCCTGTTCGGCGCCGCCGCCCTCCATCCCTCGATGACCACCCTCACCGCCAGACCGGCGGACCGGGAGATCCAGCTCACCCGCAGGCGCCTGAGCCTCCTGTTCGCTGCACTGGTGGCCGTCCCTGCCCTACTCGCCCTGGACGCCATCGGCGAGGACGGGGCCAGCGTCCCCGTGATGGCGGCGGGATCTGTGGCGCTCAGCGTCCTGGTACTGGCCCGGCTGGCCGGGCTGGTGAGGGCCAAGGAGCGCAAGGCCGAGCGAGAGCGGGTCCTTCGAGAGGCCGGTGAGGCGCTGGTGGCGGCGACCAGCCAGGCCGAGATGCACGAGGCGGCGCTCACCGCGGTGCAAGCCATGTTGGGAGCGGGCCAGTCCAGCAGGTCGAGCGTGGCCGTCGGGTCGTCGGACGAGATGACCGTGGTGGCGTCGAGAGGGGACTCCGCCGAGCAGGCGCTGGGCCAGCGGGTGGCGACGGCCTCCCTGCCGCCACGGGCGCAGGACGCCCTGCAACAGCGCCGGCCCGTCGTCGTGGAAGCCTGCCCTGCGCCCGACCTGCCGGGCGGGGGGGCCGACGATGACGTGAGCCTCCTGGTCGCCCCTCTCTTCGTGAAGGAGGAGCTGCGAGGGGCGATCCTCGTCATCAGCGACCGGGCCCCCGGTCCGGACGCGGTCCGAACCATCGGGGCCCTTGCCGGCCAGCTGTCCCTGGCCCTCGAGAGCGCGTCACTCACCGAGCAGGTCCACGAGCGCCGCCACGAGCAGCGGTTCAGGGCCTTGGTGGAGAGCTCGTTCAACCTGATCAGCGTGGTGGGCGCCGACGGCACGACCACCTTCGTGAGCGCCGCCTCGATGCGGCTGCTCGGTGTACCCGAGTCGGAGCTGGTGGGCCAGCACCCGTTGGCCCGCGTCCACCCGGACGACAAGCAGCGGGCCTTCACCATGCTGGAGCGGGCGTGGGCCTCCCCCGGACCCCGGAAGCCGGTGGAGGTGCGTCTCCGCCATGGCAACGGCACCTGGCGCTGGTTCGAGATCGTGGCCCACAACCTCCTCGACGAGCCCGAGGTGTGCGGCATCGTGCTCCACACCCGAGACGTCACGGACCGCAAGGAGGCACAGCTGCGCATGGAGGAGAGCGAGGCGCGCTTCCGCTCCTTGGTGCAGCACTCCAGCGACGTGGTTGTCGTCCTCCGGGACGACCTGGCCATGACCTACGTGAGCCCCTCGGTGGGCCGGGTGCTGGGCCACTCGCAGGAGGAGCTGGCGGGGAGCTCGTGGCTGGACCTGGTGCACCCCGAGGATGCCCTCCTGGCCAGGAGCATCCCTGGGACGGGCCCCTCCCAGCGCCACCTCGAGATGCGGGTCCGGCACCGGGATGGCACATGGCTGACCCTGGACCTCACGGTGAGCGACCTCCGCCACGACCACGCCGTGGGTGGCATCGTCCTCAACGGCCGGGACGTGACCGATCGCCAGGCGCTCGAGCACCAGCTGCGCCACCAGGCCCTGCACGACGGGCTGACCGGGCTGGCCAACCGAACCCTGTTCACCGACCGGGTCGGCCACGCCCTGGCTCGCCGCAGCGGGCCCGGCGACGGGGTGGCGGTGCTGTTCATCGACCTCGACGACTTCAAGACCGTGAACGACGGCCTCGGCCACGCCGCGGGGGACGCCCTCCTGGAGGAGGTGGCGTCCCGGCTCGCCGACGCGCTCCGCGGCGGGGACACGGCAGCCCGACTCGGGGGAGACGAGTTCGCAGTGGTGCTCGAGAACCCGGCGTCGGACGACGCCGTGCTCGACGTCGTGGGTCGCGTGCAGTCCGCCCTCCGGGCGCCGTTCGTGATCGACGGCCGGGAGATCCAGGTCACGGCCAGCATCGGAGTGGCGCTCGACCACGGTGAGCCGACGTCGGCCGACGTACTGCTCCGCAACGCCGACGTCGCTATGTACCAGGCCAAGAGCAGGGGCAAGAACCGCTACCAGGTCTTCGAGGCCGGCATGCACACGCTGGTCTGCGAGCGCTTCGAGCTCAAGGGCGACCTCGGCACCGCCCTGGAGGAGGAACAGTTCCGCCTCCTCTACCAGCCCATCGTCAGCCTCAACACCGGGGAGGTGACGGGGGCCGAGGCCCTGGTGAGATGGCGTCACCCGCGCCAGGGGCTCCTTTTACCCGACACCTTCATCCCGCTGGCCGAGGAGACCGGCTTCATCGTGCCCCTCGGGCGGTGGGTGCTGGACACGGCGTGCGCCCAGCTGCAGCGGTGGCGGGACGAGCACCCCGAGCTCGACCTCGGCGTCAGCGTGAACGTGTCGATGCGCCAGCTGGAGAGCCCCGGGCTCCTCGACGAGGTCCGGGCCGCCTTGGAGCGGTTCCGCCTACCCCCCGCCGCCCTCACCCTGGAGATCACGGAGAGCATCCTTATGGCCGACATGGACACCGCCAGCCGGCGGCTGTCGGAGCTGAAGGAGCTCGAGGTGGTCCTGGCCGTGGACGACTTCGGGACGGGCTACTCGTCGCTCGGGTACCTGCAGCGCTTCCCCCTCGACGTGATCAAGATCGACCGCAGCTTCATCCAGCCCCTGGGGCGGCGGGCCCAGCAGACCGACGTCATCCGGGCCATCGTCGACCTGGCCCGCTCACACGGGCTGCGTACCGTGGCCGAGGGCATAGAGACGCACCGCCAGGTCGCCCTCCTCCAGGCCCTCGGGTGCGAGTCGGGCCAAGGCTTCCACTTCGCCAGGCCGGCGACGGCCGCCGCCGTGGAGGGGCTCCTGGCCAGGTCGTCGGCGGAGCCGGTGGCGACCTAACTCTCGTCCATGTCGCGATGACGTGCCAGGTGGGGGTCGATCATCGCGACATGAACGCCGGAGGGGCGGGCGTCAGGACGACGTCAGGCGGCGTCGGTGGCGGACACGGCCCAGGCCACGCCCCTGCGAGGGTCTTCGGCCGAGAGGTGCAGCGACCAGCCGGTCTTCGGCTCGCCGGCGTCCCAGGCGAACCAGCGCAGCGCCGCCGCCGCCGCTCCCAGCGCGGACCCGGGCAGGGGCCAGCGGTCGAGCAGGCCGGCCATGGCCGCCACCGCCCACCAGGACGCGAAGCGCCCGGTGGCCATGCCCCTCCGCCGGCCGTGGGCACCACCGCTGGCACCGGTCCAGGCCAGGTGAGCGAGGGCGTCCTGGAGGGATATCTCCGCCATCCGGGCCCGGCCCGGCCCCAGGGCGGCCACCGCGGCGCGCCCTTCGCCCTCCACGGCCACGGCCTCGGCCCGGCCGTTGGACTCGGTGGTCCAGGCTGCCGCCAGCTCCACCAGCGCGTCGCAGGCGTCCCGGTCCTCGAGACGACGGGGGCGCCCGGGAAGGGACACGGGGTGGAGTGGCGGCAGTGAGGGAGCCGGGAAGTGGGCCTCGTCGGAGCGGTACTCGGCCAGCGGGTAGGCCGGCTCCCAGGGCTGGAGCACCAGCGGCAGCTCCAGCACGCTGCCGTCGATCCCCGGTCTGCCCCGCAGGTCCTCGCCCCGTACGACGCGCTCGTGGGCGGTCATGGTGGCCATCGGGCCGGGTGTGAGGTACGGGGCCAGCTCGTCCCAGTCGTGGGTGGACGCCACCACCTCGGTGAGAGGCCCAAGGGCGAACCTCCCGGCACCGGGCTCGACCATGCGGCTGGCCCACCGGGCCGGGGCCTCGAGCGCGGCCCGGTACTCGGCGTAGGCGGCCGCCGCCCACAGCTGCTTACCCCGCTGCAGGGCGGCGCGGCAGCGGTCCCGCAGCTCGACCAGGCCGTCCCAGTCGCGCGCCTCGCACAGCAGGCCGACGGCTCGGGTGAGCCCGTCCAGGTCGCCCCGCTCGACCAGCTCGGCGACGGGCTGGGCCATCGGGTCAGACCAGCGGCCAGGGGTAGGACCGCCGTGACGTGCCCGGGTCTGAGAACGAGCCCCGCCTCAACAGTGCGGCCACCCGCTTGTCCAGGGCCGCCACCTCGGCGGGTCGCAGGAGCTCGTCCAGGCCGGCCCCGCCCGCGCCGGTGCCGGCCAACCGCTCGAGGTCGTCGAGGCGGGCCGGCGGGAGGGGCTCGCCCGAGAACTCCCAGATCACGGTACGCAGGTTGGGCACGGCGTGGAAGCACAGGCCGTTGTCGATGGCCCAGATGCGCCCGTCGTCGCCCAGCAGGCAGTGGCCGCTCTTGCGGTCGGCGTTGTTGGCCACCAGGTCGAAGGCGGCGATGGTGCGCAGGGCGTCGTGGTGGGCCGGGTCCTCCAAGAGCGTGAAGTAGTGCTGGGAGAAGTCCGACGGCACGAAGCGTTGCAGCGAGCCCGGGCCCAGGGGGCCGTCGGCGCGGGCCACCGTCTCGGGCACGATCCCCCAGCCCAGCGCCTCGGAGAGCCGGTAGGCGGCGACTTCCCGCAGGAAGAGCCCGTCGGGGAAGTCCCACAGCGGGCGCTCGCCACGGCGGGGCTTGTACACGGCCATCATGGTGGTGCCGTCGTGGCAGATGGCGGCCAGGAAGGTGGCGTTCGAGCTCCACGGCAGCCGGCCCCGAAGCTCGACCTGGCCCCGGGCCAGCACGCTCAGAGCGTCGGCGGTCGGTGCCCGTTCGTCCTGGGGCAAGCGTGTCCTGCCGGGTCGAGGGGGTAGCCGCACAGGGGGCACGGTGGCCGGCCAGCCTCCACCAGCTCGGTGCCGCGCCGGGCCAGTGCCGCCACCTGCTCACGGGTGACCGAGAACCGGGCCTGGGCGCCGTGCTCGCCCTCGCCCACCGCCTCCTCGGCCAGCAGGAAGAGCCGGTCGAGAGCCTCGTCGTAGGCCACGCCCAGGCTGCCGACCACCCACTCCGGTTCCGTCGGCTCCTCCAGGTCCAGGTCCTCGGGCAGTCGCGCCGGGGCCGGCAGGTCCTCCAGGAGCCGGGCGACGTAGGCGGCGAGGGCGGCCGTCTGTGACTTCTCGAGCTTGAGCGTCACGACCTGACCGGCGTGGCGGGCCTGGAGCAGGAACGTCCGGCGCCCCGGCTCCCCCACGGCGCCGACCGTGAGCTTGTCCACGTCGAACAAGTCGTAGGACTCGCTCACGGGGCGATCAGGACGCCTTGAGCTGCGACAGGTCGCCCAGCGAGTTGACAGTGAGGACGGCCGGACCGGCGTCCCCGTAGGCGATGGCCGTGACCGAGCACGGGGAGATGACGAAGCGCTGGAACTGGTCCAGGTGAGCCCCGGCGGCGTGGGCCACGGCTGCCTTGATGGGGTCGGCATGGGAGACGAACACGAGCGTCTCCCCCCGGTGAGACGAGCGGAGCTCCTCCACCGCAGTCACCACTCGGGTGTACATCTCGAGGAACGACTCGCCGCCCGGGAAGCGGAAGCCGCTCGGGTGGTTCTGGACGACCCGCCACTCGGGGCGCTTGGCCACCGCCTTGAGCTCGGCGCCCGTCCACTCGCCGGAGTCGCAGTCGGCCAGTGCCCGGGCGACCCTCACCCTGAGGCCGAACCGTCTGGCGATGGGTGCCGCCGTCTCCCGAGCCCGCTCCAGGGGCGAGGCGTACACGGCGTCGAGCTTGTCGAGCACCGCCAGCCGCTCGGCCACCACCTTGGCCTGGACGCCGCCCTCTTCGTCCAGGTGCAGCCCCCGTGCCTGCCCGGGCAGCAGCTTGCCCGTGGTAGGCGTGCGGCCGTGACGGACGAACAGGACCAGAGTGGGCGGCGGCGGCTTGGGGCGTCTGGGCATGGGGGATGGCAGGGCCAACCTAGCCTCTGACCATGGCTGCTCCGTCTGCTCTCGAGCGCATCTCGGCCGAGGTGGTGGAGTGCCGGAAGTGCCCACGGCTGGTGGCCTGGCGGGAGGAGGTGGGGCGCGCCAAGCGGGCCGCCTACGCCGCCGAGGACTACTGGGCCCGCCCCGTCCCGGGCTTCGGGGACCCCGACGCCACCCTGCTGGTCGTGGGCCTCGCTCCCGCCGCCCACGGTGGGAACCGGACGGGCCGGGTGTTCACCGGTGACCGCTCGGGGGACTGGGTCTTCGGCGCCCTTCACCGGGCCGGGTACGCCAACCAGCCCACCAGCGTCCGCCCCGGCGACGGCCTGCGCCTGGAGGGCGTGTACGTGGCCGCCGTGGTGCGTTGCGCCCCACCCGCCAACAAGCCGACGCCCGTCGAGCGGGACACGTGCCTGCCCTACCTCGAACGGGAGCTCCTGGCGCTGGGCTCGGTGCGGGTCGTGGTGGCCCTCGGGAGGTTCGCGTACGACGCCGTGGCCCGGTTGGTCGGCCTTCGGCCCCGTCCCACCTTCGGCCATGGGGTCGAGGCGTCCGTCGGCGACGGCCGGGTCGTCCTCTGCTCCTACCACCCGAGCCAGCAGAACACCTTCACCGGCAAGCTCACCGGGGAGATGTTCGACGCCGTGTTCGCCCGGGCCCGCCAGCTCGGGGCCTGAGTCAGCGGACCATGGCCACGGCTTCGCTCACGGCGTAGACCACGGCCACCACGCCCAGGAAGACGGCCACGGCCAGGCGAAGCCTGCGGGCCCGAGCCCGGATGGCCAGCACCGCTCCCAGACGGGCGCCCGGCACGACTCCCAGCGAGAGCAGGCCGGCGGTACGCCAGTCGAGGTCGCCGACGGACCAGTGGGCAAGCGTGGCCGGAACGGCGAATATGCCCACGCAGACGAGGGAGCAGGCGATGGCCGTCTTGAGCGGGATGCGGGCCAGCTCGGAGAAGCCGGGCACCATGACGGTCCCGCCTCCGACGCCGAGCAGCCCGGACAGCAGGCCCGCCGCCGCCCCCACGGCCATGAGAAGGGCGGGATGGTCTCGCCTCCGCGGCCCGGACGGGCCCTGGTCATCGGCTTGGTCCGGCCGTCGGGCCATCCGCCACGAGGTGTAGGCCAGGAGGACGGCAGTGCCGATCATCAGCCAGTGGCCCTCTCCGGGCACGGACCTGGACAGCACCGCGCCGAGGATGGCGGTGAGGACCCCGGCCGGGGCCGTCCAGGCCACCACCCGCCACCACACGAGGGACTCCCGCACGTAGCGGATGGTCCCGCTGACGGCGCTGGGGAGTATGGAGGGGAGGGTGGTGCCGACCGCGAAGACCGCCGAGACGCCCAGGGCCCGGATCGCCGGCGTCGACACCGCTGCCCCCCCGATGCCGAAGGCGGCGGAGAGCACGCCCGTCAGGACGCCGACGGCCAGGGTCGCCAGGGCGTGGAGGGGCGTGGTGTCCATCATCGACGGTCAGCATCCCCGCGCTCCGTTACCGGGCTCCTCCGAGGCCGGTTCGCGTCCGTCCGTGATAGGAAGGAAAAGAGCGAGGCGAGCCAAGGAGGAAGAAGATGCCCGAGACCACGGCCCAGAACGTCGACGCCATCGCGTTCCTGTCCAACGACCACCGCGCCCTCGAAGAGCTGTTCAAGAGGATCGAGACCGGCTCCGACCCGGTGGCCCTCAAGCAGTACGACCGGGGCACGGTGGTGCAACGGATAGTCGACGAGCTGTCTGCGCATGCCGAGATCGAGGAGGAGATCCTCTACCCCGCCGTCCGGCAGGAGGTGCCCGACGGCGACCAGCTCGCCGACCACGCCGAGGCCGAGCACCAGGAGGTGAAGGAGATGCTGGAGCGCCTCCAGGGCATGAACCCCGAGAGCAGCGAGGCCCAGGATCTGCTCCAGGAGCTCCACCAGAGCCTGCGGGAGCACTTCGAGGAGGAGGAGGGCGCCGACGGTCTGTTCGCCAGGCTGCGCGCCTCCGTGGACCACGACCGCCTCCAGGACATGGGCACGCAGCTGGCCGAGGCCAAGACGGCCCGGAGCGGGATAGATCCCTCCGCGAGCGGCGCCGGTGACGAGCCCCCGCCAACCCAGGACGCCGGCGGCTCCATGTTCGGTCCCTGAGGGGCGCCCGCCGGCCGGCGCCGGCGGGTCACGTGCCGGCCGGCTCGGGCTTGGGCTTCTTGGGCGGGACGCCCAGCTTGGGCTCGGGTATGGCGCTGTCCGGCCAGCGCCGGCGGCTCACGGTGGAGAGCTTGCGCAGCAGGGCGATGGCGCCCGGGTCGTCGTCACCGGGGCGGCCCTCGATGGTGCCGTCCTCGAGCATCTTCACGAGGATCTCCCGGCCCAGGTCGGTGCGGACGATGGTGAGCGTCCAGTCGTTGAAGGCGCCGATCCCGCCGGTGGAGATGTCGGCGTGCTCGGCGGCGAAGTCGGGGCAGAGCTTGCAGCCCTGGCGGGTCCAGGCATGGCACTCCTTGAGCGGGACCTCGTGGTAGTCGCCGTTCTTCATCCAGATCTGGAACACGCCCTTGACGTTGGTCTTGGCCATGTCCTGCTTCTTGAGCCCGTACTTGGCCTCGAACAGCTCCTCGTAGATGGCGTCGTCGAAGGTCTTCGAGCACAGCAGGCCGATGTTGAGGGCGAAGCGGCGGGCGACCTTGCCCACCTTGCGGACACTCATGACCGGGGGCACCGACGACTGGCAGCTCATCCCCACCAGGGCGATCCTCTCGGCCCCCCCGGCCACAGCTTCGCCGTAGGCCAAGGTGTTGGCCGAGTAGGTGTAACGGCTCCCGGCCGAGGCCAGTATCTCGTCGCGGGTGCGGGCCACACCCGGCACCGCCTTCCACGACGTGCCGTCGCCCTCGAGGTACGACACCAGGGCGGCGTCGATGTAGCCGTGGTCGAGGGCCCACAACAGGATGGCTGACACCAGGCCGCCGTCCTGCCCACGCTCGTGGATCTCGGGGTCGGTGGCCCTGGCCAGGATGATGTCCTTGGAGATGCCCTCCATCTCCTCGGGGCGGCGGGCCCGGCCGAACAGGTGGGCGTCGATGTCGGGCTCCCACGCCCGGAAGCGGGGGCAGGCCCGGGTGCACGAGGTGCAGCCCCGCTCGCCGTGGCCACAGCCTCCGGGGCCGCCCTCCTCCTCGAGGTGGAAGGGCCGGTACACGCCCTCGGTGTCCTTGTAGCCGAGCACGTCGTAGGGGCAGGCCACCACGCAGCCGGCGCAACCCGTGCAGAGCCCGGTGGTGACCACCTCGTCGTAGAGCTGGGCCCAGTGGGCTCGCCACCTCTGGTCCTCGGCAGCCATGCGGTGAAACACTAGGCGGACGCCGGTACCTTCCCCCTCGTGCCCGAGCTGCCCGAGGTGGAGGCCTACCGCCGGACGGCCGAGGCCGGCCTGCACCGTGTCGTCGCCGCCGTCGACGCCCCTGACGCCTGGTTCCTCAAGGCCGGCGTGGACGCGGCCACCGTGGTAGACGCCTTGGTGGGACGCTCCTTCGTCGACGCTCGCCGCATCGGCAAGGTGCTTCTTCTCGACACCAGCGGCGACGGCCCCGTGCTGGGGCTGCGCTTCGGCATGACGGGGCGCCTGCTCGTCGACGGCCGGGCGGGCGTGGACCAGCTGCTGTACTCGAGCTCCCGAGAGGTGTCGAAGTGGGACCGTTTCACCGTCTCTTTCGCCGACGGTGGCGACCTCCGCCTGCGGGACCCGAGACGCCTGGGCGGCGTGTACCTCGACCTCGACGAGACCCGGCTCGGCACCGACGTGGCCGAGCTCACCGCGGCCGGGCTGCGGGACGCCCTTGCTCGAAGCTCCGTCGCCCTCAAGGCCCGGTTGATGGACCAGGCCCGGATGGCGGGTGTTGGCAACCTGACCGCCGACGAGGTGCTGTGGCGGGCCGGCCTCGACCCCCGGCGCCCGGCCGGCTCCCTCACCCCCGCCGAGATCCGGCGCCTTCACCGTCACCTCCGCCAGGCCGTGACCGATCTCGTGGACCGGGGAGGCTCCCACACAGGTGACCTGATGCCGGCCCGGTCGCTCGGGGGAAGGTGCCCAAGGGACGGCGCCCCGCTGAGCAGGGCCACCGTGGGCGGCCGCACCACCTGGTGGTGCCCGAAGCACCAGCGCTGAGAGCAGGGGAAGGCGTGTGTGCCCGCCTACAATCACCGCCACGCCGTCTTGACCGTTAGGAGGACGTGATGGTTCGGTTCGTGAAGAAGGTGACCCGCCTCTCGTTCCTGGCCGGGCTGGGCGCCGCTGTCTTCTACTTCCTGGATCCTCGCAGCGGCCGGGGCCGTCGGGCCCGGGCCAAGGACCAGCTGGTGGCCAAGGCCCGGCGCAAGGGTCAGGAGGTGCAGCAGAAGGCGAGCTACGTCGGGGGCAAGCTCGAAGGCGTGGCCCAGAGCGTGCGCCAGCCCGGTGGCGAGGCGCCTGCCGACGACAAGGCCCTCGCCGACAAGGTGAAGAGCGAGGTCCTGGGCGGCCAGCGCTTCGAGGGCCACCAGGTGGTGGTCGACGCCGCCGACGGCGTGGTGGCCCTCCGGGGGGAGGTGCAGACGTCCGAACAGATCGACGAGCTCGAGGGGGCGGTCCGCAAGGTGGCCGGAGTGCGAGACGTCGAGAACTACGTGCACGTTCCCGGCGAACCGGCCCCCAACAAGCAGGACTCGCTCGGCGCATAGAACGCTGCCGTGGCCGGCGGCGACGCAGGTACAGCCGGCCCGCAGCCGGTCCGCATCCCCGTCCCCGGTGCCGAGCTCGACGCCGACCTGGCTCTTCCCGGCCCCGCCGGCGGGCTGGTGCTGTTCGCCCACGGCAGCGGCAGCGGCCGCCACAGCCCCCGCAACCGACAGGTCGCCGCCGTCCTCCAGCAGGCCGGCCTGGCCACCCTCCTGGCCGACCTGCTCACGGCCCGGGAGGAGGAGCTCGACGTGCGGACCCGCCAGCTGCGCTTCGACGTGGACCTCCTGGCCACCCGTCTGCTCGCCATCACCGACTGGGTCGGCTCCCAAGCCTCCACGGCGGGATTGGGCGTGGGGCTCTTCGGCGCCAGCACCGGGGCAGGGGCGGCGCTGAAGGCCGCTGCCCGCCGTCCCCACGGGTACCGGGCCGTGGTCTCACGCGGTGGCCGGCCCGACCTGGCCGGCCCGGAGCTGTCGTCGGTGCGCACGCCCACCCTGCTCGTGGTGGGCGGTCGCGACCAGGCCGTCCTGGGGATGAACCGGCAGGCGCTGTCCGAGCTGGCGGGGGAGAAGCGCCTCGAGGTGGTCCCCGG
Source organism: Actinomycetota bacterium (assembly GCA_030776705.1). GTDB lineage: Bacteria > Actinomycetota > Acidimicrobiia > Acidimicrobiales > JALYHE01. The sequence goes on from JALYHE010000020.1 coordinate 21,465, forward strand.
CGCCTCCCACCTCTTCGAGGAGCCTGGCGCCCTCGAAGAGGTCGCCCGCCTGGCGCGCGACTGGTTCGCGCGCCACCTGGTCCCGGGCGTCCCAGCGGACCCCTAGGGGTAGAATTCTGGGGGCATGGACGGTGACTACGACAGCCATACGGCGCTTGTGGTCGTCGACGTCCAGAACGACTTCGCCGACCCCGAGGGGGGGCTCTACGTGCCGGGTGGCGAGGAAGTGGTGCCGGCGGTCAACCACGAGATCGAGCAGGCCAGGAACGCCGGCGCGTTGGTGGTCTACACCCAGGACTGGCACCCACCCAGCACGCCCCACTTCGAGACCGAAGGGGGAGTCTGGCCGGTGCACTGCGTGCAGGGCACTTGGGGGGCTGAGCTTCACCCCGACCTGCGGGTCGTGGGAGAGGTCATCAAGAAGGGCACGGGCGGCGAGGATGGCTACTCGGGGTTCAGCGTCCGTGATCCTCAGCGAGGCGACGAGCAGGACACCGCCCTCGAGCGAGTCCTTCGCGACGCCTCGGTGGAGAAGGTCGTCGTGGTGGGCCTGGCCGCCGACGTGTGCGTGAAGGACACCGCCCTCGACGCCGTTGGCCGGGGCTTTCGCACCACCGTCCCGCGCCGGGCCACCCGGGCCGTGGGCGCCGAGCCCGGCGACGGCGAGGGGGCCATGGAAGAGCTCCGGGCCGCGGGCGTGGATGTCCGGTAGCGACGCCCTCTTCACCGACCTCTACGAGCTCACGATGGCGGCCAGCTACCACGCCCGCGGGCTCGACGAGCCGGCCACCTTCGACCTGTTCTTCCGCAGCCTGCCGGAGCAGCGCCGCTTCCTGGTGGCGTGCGGCCTGGAGCAGGTCCTCGACTATCTCGAGTCCTTGCGGTTCGACGGCGACTCCCTCTCCTACCTGTCCTCGCTGGACCTGTTCGACGCGTCCTTCCTCGACCGTCTCCGAGAGCTGCGCTTCAGCGGCGAGGTGTGGGCCGTCCCGGAGGGCGAGGCCGTGTTCGAGCGGGAGCCCGTCGTCCGCGTCACCGCCCCGCTCATCGAGGCCCAACTGGTGGAGACCTACCTCCTCAACTGCGTCTCCCATCAGACCATGGTGGCGTCCAAGGCCGCCCGGGTGGCCCTGGCCTGCGGCGACCACGACTTCATGGACTTCTCGGCCCGCCGGGTGCAAGGGCGCGACGCCGCCCTGCGAGGGGCGCGTGCCAGCCACGTGGGCGGGGCGTGGGCCACGTCGCTGACCCTGGCCGGGCAGGTCTTCGGCATACCGGTCAGCGGCACCATGGCCCACTCCTACGTGATGCGCTTCGCCCGTGAGGTCGACGCCTACCGGGCATTCGCACGGGACCTGCCCGAGCGCGCCGTCTTGCTGATCGACACCTACGACACCGTGGAGGGGGCCCACCAGGTGGTGGAGGTGGCCAAGGAGGTGGCCTGCGAGGGCGTGCGGGTCCAGGGCGTTCGTCTCGACTCCGGCGACCTGGCCGAGCTGTCCAGGAAGGTGCGGTCGGTTCTCGACGCCGGGGGACTGCACGACGTGCGGATCGTGGCGTCAGGTGACCTGGACGAGCACCGCATCGCCTCACTGGTACAGGGTGGCGCTCCCATCGACAGCTTCGGCGTCGGGACCAAGATGGGCGCCAGCACCGACGCTCCCAGCCTCAACGCCGTGTACAAGCTGGTCGAGGACGCCGACGGGCCCAAGCTCAAGCTCTCCGCCGACAAGGTCACGCTTCCCGGTCGCAAGCAGGTCCACCGCATGGGCGGGGAGACGGCCATCGAGGGCGACGTGATCGCCCTGCACGACGAGGACGTCGGAGACGGCGAGCCCCTGCTCGAGCCGGTCCTCGCCGACGGGGCCAGGACGTCTCCCTCCCCGCCTCTCGACGCGGTGCGGGACCGTTGCCGGCGGACGCTGGAGCGCCTCCCCGAGTGGCTGCGGGGCCTCGGGGACGAGGAGCTCCGGCCCTATCCCGTGGAGCTGTCGGCCGGGCTGGAGGAGCTGCTCGATCGGGTGGGTGAGGCCCACGGGGCCCGCCGCTAACCCCCCAGCAGGGCGTGGCTCAGTCGACGAGGAGCACGGCCTTGCCCACCACCTGGCGGTCCATGAGGGCGTCCAAGGCCCGGTCGGCGTGGCGCCAGCTGACCTCGAGCGTGACCGAGGGGTCGAGGCGCCCGCTGGCGGCCAGGTCGGCCAGGTGGGCCAGGTCCAGGGCCGCCGTGCCGAGGCGCTCGAGCTCGGGGAACAGCACGAATGCGCAAAGGCGGGCGCCGCTGCGGGGGAAGAACTCGCTGGCGTCGAAGGTGGTGGCCTCGCCCGAGGAGTTGCCGAACGAGACGATGGTCCCCTGGGGCGCCACCATGGCGAGGGCAGCGGCCAGCGAGGCGCCGCCGGCGGACTCGAGGATGATGTCGAACTCGCCGCCGTCGGGCATGCCCACCTCCACCCGGCTCGCCCCCAGCTCGTCGAGGCCCGCCCCTCGGTCCGGGCGGCCCACTACCGCGGTCACCTCGGCCCCGTCGTGGGCGGCCAGCTGCACGGCGAAGTGGCCGACGCCGCCCGACGCACCGGTCACCAGCACGCGCCGGCCGGGAAGCAGCCCTCCCATGTGCAGCGTCCGGAGCGCGGTCAGGCCGGCCACGGGGAGGGCGGCGGCCGCCGCGAACGCCAGGCCGTCGGGCATCGAGGTCATGAGCCGGGTTGGCACGGCCGCCCGCTCGGCCCACCCGCTGCCCGCGCTCAGCCCCACCACCCGTGTGCCCTCGGCCGGTCCGCTCCCGTCGGCGGCGGGCGCATCGACGACACCGGCCACGTCCCAACCCGTGCGCCAACCCTCGTCGGCGGAGCGAAGGCCGCGGACCTCTCCGCGGTTGAGCGACACGGCCCGCACGGAGACGACGGCCTGATCCGGGGCGGGGACCGGGTCGTCGACGGCGCGCAGCTCGGCGCCGCCTCGGCCGGTCGCCACCAGCGCCCTCATGGCTCTACCGCCGGACGCTCGCCGAGGCTCGGGTGTCGCCCCTCTGCGCCCCGGACGGGGGCGCTACTCGGATGTGAGCCTGGAGCCCAGGAGCTGCTTGGCCCGGTCGGCTCGGTCCTTCTCCTCCGTCTGGACGTCCCTGAAGAACTGGGCCAGCTCGTCGTCGCCGTCCCCCTCGGCGTCGGAGATGTACTGGTCGTAGACCTCGCCGCCCTGGAGGGCGTGGTAGAGAACGCTGGTGAGGTTGTAGTGCTTGTCCTTGGTCCCCGTCTCGGCCATGCCTACCTCCTGGAAGTTCCGAAGCTGGCTGGCTACCACGCCGTTCCGGCGCCTGTCCACTGGCAGGGGCCCAGTAGGCACCCCACCCCGGGTGGGGTAGGATCGACCTCATGAAGGAAGACCACCGCCGATCGGTCCTGAACCGGCTCAAGACGGCCCGGGGTCACCTCGACGCCGTCGTGCGCATGGTCGAGGCCGACACCTACTGCCCGGACGTCATGAAGCAGCTCTCGGCCGTCCAGGGATCGCTGGAGCGGGCCAGCCGCGTAATGCTGCGCAACCACCTCGAGACCTGCGTCGCCGCGGCCATGGTGGCGGGGCGGACCGACGAGATCGTCGACGAGCTCATGGAGGCGCTCCGCTACGACCGCACGGCCACGGGCCCCGGTCCCGAGCTGGAGCTGAGCGGAGAGGACCGGACGTGACCGACACCCGGGCCCGCCCCAAGGTCGACCGGGGCGCCGAGGTCGAGTTCGCCGTCTCCGGGATGACGTGCGGCTCCTGCGCGGCCCGGGTGGAGAAGGTGCTGGGCCGCCAGGACGGAGTGCGCAGCGCGGCGGTGAACTTCGCCACCGAGAGGGCCACGGTGGCGTTCGACCCCGACCAGGTTAGCGCCGACGACCTGGTCGGCGTCGTGACAAGGCTCGGTTACGGCCTGGTCCCGGCCGAGCCGGCCCGGGCGGCCCCGCCCGTCGACGCCGAGGCGAAGCTCCAGGCGGAGTGGCTGCGCCGGTTGCTCGTGGCCTGGCCACTCGGGCTGGCGGTGCTGGCGCTGTCCATGTTCGCCATGCACGAGCCGTGGGCCCGTTGGGCCGCCTTCGCCCTCACCGTCCCCGTCCAGCTGTGGGCCGGGTATCCGTTCCTGCACCAGGCCGTGGTCCGGGCCCGGGCCCGGCAGGCGAACATGGACACGCTTATCGCCATCGGCACCATGGCCGCCTTCGGGTTCTCGGCCTACCAAGTGGCGTTGGGCCAGGCCCACGCCGACCACTACTTCGACACCGCCGCCCTCATCATCGCCTTCCTGCTGCTGGGCCGTTACTTCGAGGCCAGGGCCAAGGGACGGGCGTCGGCCGCCATCCGTCGCCTGCTCGAGCTCGGGGCCCGGGACGCCCGGCTGATCGTCGACGGCGAGGAGCGGACCGTCCCGGTCGAGGAGGTGAGGGTCGGCGACCTCGTCCGGGTGCGGCCCGGCGAGAAGATCCCGGTCGACGGCGTGGTGGTTGAGGGCGAGTCGGCCGTGGACGAGTCGATGCTCACCGGCGAGTCGCTGCCCGTGGAGAAGGGCCCGGGGGACCAGGTGGCCGGTGCCACCATCAACGCCCAGGGCGTCCTCGTGGTGCGCGCCGGCGCGGTGGGCGCCGACACGGCGCTGGCCCAGATCGTGCGCCTGGTGGAGGAGTCTCAGGCCAGCAAGGCTCCGGTGCAGCGCCTGGCCGATCGCATCTCGGCCGTGTTCGTGCCCGCCGTGGTGGCCGTCGCCCTGGCCACGCTGGCCGGCTGGTGGGTCTTGGGCGGGGACGCCACCAGGGGTTTGGTGGCGGCCGTGGCCGTGCTCATCATTGCCTGCCCTTGTGCCCTCGGCCTGGCCACACCCACGGCCATCATGGTGGGCACCGGGCGAGGGGCCTCCATGGGCGTGCTCATCAAGGGCGGCGAGGTCCTCGAGCGCTCCAAGCGGATCGACACCGTCGTGTTCGACAAGACCGGCACCCTCACCAAGGGCCAGATGGCCCTGACCGACGTGGTGGCCGCCCCCGGGGAGGAGGCCGAGGAGGTGCTGGCCCGGGCCGCCTCGGTGGAGGACGCCTCTGAGCATCCCGTGGCCCGGGCCGTGGTCGACGAGGCCCGCCGGCGGGAGGTGCCTCTGGTCGCCGCCAGCGGCTTCGCGGCCGTGGCCGGCCACGGCGCAAGGGCCAGCGCCGGCGGCGCCGTGGTGCACGTCGGCCGGCGCAAGCTCATGGCCGAAGCCGACCTCGCCATCCCCCCCGTCCTCGAGACCCGGGCCGGCCGGCTCGAATCCGAGGGCAAGACCGCCATCTTCGTCGGGTGGGACGGCCGCGTCCGGGGCGTTCTCGACGTGGCCGACACACTGAAGGAGGACGCACGGGCCGCGGTCGACGATCTGCGCTCGATGGGTGTCGAGGTGGCCATGATCACGGGCGACAACCGCCGGACCGCGGCCGCCATCGGGGCTCAGGTGGGCATCGACCGGGTGCTGGCCGAGGTGCTCCCCGCCCAGAAGGTCGACGAGGTGCGCGCCCTCCAGGCGCAGGGCCGGGTGGTGGCCATGGTCGGCGACGGCGTGAACGACGCCCCCGCCCTCGTTCAAGCCGACCTGGGCATCGCCATCGGCACCGGCACCGACGTGGCCATCGAGTCCTCGGACATCACCCTGCTCTCCACCGATCTGCGCGGCGTGGCCACCGCCGTCCGGCTGGCCCGGCGCACGTTCCGCACCATCGTGCAGAACCTGGGGTGGGCGTTCGGCTACAACGTGGCCCTCATCCCCATGGCAGCGCTCGGGCTCCTCAACCCCATCCTCGCCGGCGCCGCCATGGCCTTCTCGAGCGTGTCCGTGGTGGCCAACAGCTTGCGCCTGTACCGCTTCGGGCCAGGGCGGGGGTCGTGACCCGGGCGGTGGCAGGGCACTCGTGGAGGCGCTGACCCTGCCCCTTCTGGCCGTCGTGGCCGGGGTGATCTCGTTCAGTTCCCCCTGCTGCCTGCCGCTCGTGCCCGGGTACCTCTCGTATGTATCGGCGCTGCCCGTGTCCGACCTCGGCGAGCCGGAGGCGCGAAGCGTGACCCTCCGGGCCGCCCTTCTCTTCGTCGCCGGGTTCACCACCTTGTTCACGCTGCTCGGAGCCGGGGCCACGGTGGTGGGGTCGGTGCTGCTTCGCAACCAGGACGTCGTGGTCAGGGCCTTCGGGGTCGTGATCGTGCTGATGGGACTGGTCACCATGGGCGTGCTGCCGATCCCGGCCCTCCAGCGTGAGAAGCGCCTCGACCTGTCTCGCCTCCCCAGTGGACCGGCCTGGGCCTTCCCGATGGGCATGGCGTTCGGCGCCGGCTGGGCACCGTGCATCGGACCGGTGCTGGCCACCATCCTCGCCACCGCGGCGGCGACGCAGACGGTGCTGTGGGGAGCGGTGCTCCTCGCCCTCTACTCGCTCGGCCTAGGGGTTCCGTTCGTGCTGCTGGCCCTGGGCTTCTCGAGAGCCCGGCGCTCCCTGGAGTGGCTCCGGCGCAACGGCCGGCGCATCGAGGTTGCCGGGGGAGCGCTGCTGGTGGCCGTGGGGGTGCTGTTCGTCACCGGCACCTGGCAGCGGCTGTTCATCCCCCTCCAGCGCTGGTTCGCCCGCCTCGGATGGCCACCGGTCTGAGCGGACGGCCCCGGGGCCGTCCGGCCGCGCCCAGGGCCCGTCGCCACCGGGGAGGAACCTCCTGGCTGGCCCGCAACCGCCTCTGGGTCGTCGTCGCCCCGGCTGCAGTGATGGTCCTCGTGGTGGTCACCGCCCTGGTGGTGAGGGACCGGGGCGACGGTGGTGACGGGGCCGGCTCGGCTGGTTCCAGCTCGGAGCCGGTGGTCGGCGACGACCTCCACTCGGTCGTGGTGGACCCGTCCCGTCCCGAACGGGTCTTCCTGGGCGGCCACGAGGCGGTGGCCACCTCGTCCGACGGCGGGCGCACCTGGAGTCGGGTGCCCACCCTCCAAGGCGCCGACGCCATGGGTTGGGCGTTCACGGAGGACGCGGTCTGGGTCAGCGGCCACCCCGGGCTCAGCCGTTCCACGGACGGCGGCCGAACCTTCGTCCGGGCCGACGAGGGCCTCCCCGACACCGACGTGCACGCCCTCGGCAGCGGGCCCGGCGTCTTGTACGCGGCGTCACCGGGCGTGGGGTTGTTCGCCACCACCGACGGCGGGCGGAGCTGGCAGGTGAGAAGCGCCGACGTCGGTCACACGTTCGCCGGCCGCATCGTCGTGGACCCCGACCGACCCGAGCACCTCATGGCCGCCGACGTCAGCAGCGGGGTGATGGAGAGCGCCGACGGCGGGCGGAGGTGGCGGCGCCTCGAGGCCCTGCCCGCCGCCTCCTGGCTGAGCAGGACCGGTCCGGGCATGGCCGACCTGGTCGCCTCCGGGCCCCACGGAGCGGTGCGTACGGCCGACGGGGGTCGGAGCTGGCAGCCCCTCCAGCTGCCCGAGGGGGCCAGCGTGGTGGAGGCCAGCAGCTCCCGTCCGGGTCTCTTCTACGCCGCCGGCCACGACGGCGACCGGGCCCAGCTCTGGGTCAGCCACGACGGGGCCAGGACGTGGGGCAGGCCCTGACGTCGCGCCTGGCCGGATGGCCCCGGTCCCTACGCCTGGCCGCAGCCGGAGTGGTGGTGGTCATGGTGGTGGTGGCCGTGGGGCTGACGACCCGTCCCGACGGTTCGGGCGGCGCCCCAGTGGACACAGGAGCGACCCGGAAGGCCCCCACCTTCTCCGTCCCGGACCTCAGGGACCCGGCCGCCAAGGTGGAGCTCACCGCCTACGCGGGCCGGCCCGTCGTGCTCAACTTCTGGGCCTCCTGGTGCGTGCCCTGCCGCCGTGAGATGCCCGCCTTCCAGGCCGTTCACCACCAGCTCGGCGACGACGTGGCCTTCGTCGGCATCAACCACCTGGACGGGCGCACCCCGGCTCGGGACCTGCTGGCCGAGACCGACGTCACGTATCCCTCGGGCCACGACCCCGAGGGCAAGGTGGCCGCGGCCTACGGGCTCAGGGGCATGCCCAGCACGGTGTTCGTGTCGCCCTCCGGCCAGCTCCTCGCCACCCGCACGGGCGAGATGAGCCGGTCCGAGCTGGTGGAGACGATCGAGAAGCTCTTCGGCTGAGCCGTCCCCGGGCGGCCCATACGATGGACGCCATGAGCGGGACGGTGACCATCCCCCGTGCCGTCTTCCTCGACGTGGAGGGTGTACGGGCCCGCCGGGCCCGCCTGGTCGGGCGAGCCTTCGGCGTCGTGGTGGCCGCCTACCTCTTCCTCTCGGCGGCGGCGATCCTCGGCGCGCCGTGGGTGCCCCGTGTGGCCCTCCCAGGCGTGGGC
>JALYHE010000021.1 GCA_030776705.1 Actinomycetota bacterium
CCCAAGAGGCCTGCATCACGGCCCTCGGGCCGGTGGCACGCCAGCGGCTGCCCTCCGAAGAGGACCTGCGAGCCGCCGCCCGGGACGCGGGTGCCGCGGCCCGGGTGGACGAGCGCTGGGTGCCGCTGCGCCGGCGGGTCAGCGAGCTGCGCACCGCAGTTGCCGGCCAGGACGGCCGGGGGGTGGACGCCCTGGCCCAGGAGTGCCGGCGGGTCAACGAGATCGTCAAACAAGAACGGGACGACGTGTAGGGCTGCACTAGCGTTCGAGCGTGGGCATCGGGGTGCTGGCGTCGGGCAGCGGGACGATCCTCGAGGCCATACTCGACGCCGGCGTGGACGTGAGCGTGGTGGTCGTCGACCGGCCTTGCCGGGCCACCGAGGTGGCGGGCCAGGCAGACGTCCCGGTGGAGGTCGTGGCCCGCCAGGACTTCGGCCCCGGCTTCGACCGGGTCGAGTTCACGCACCGGGTGATCGACGCCCTGGAGCCCTACGAGGTGGAGCTGGTGGCCATGGCCGGGTTCGGGACCGTGCTGGAGAAGCCGATCTTCGACGCCTACCAGGGCCGCATTCTCAACACCCATCCCGCCCTGCTTCCTGCCTTCACGGGCTGGCACGCCGTCGAGGACGCCCTGGCGGCCGGGGTGAAGGTGTCCGGCTGCACGGTTCACGTGGCCACCCTGGAGGTCGACGCCGGGCCCATCCTGGCCCAGGAGCCGGTGCCGGTCCGGAGCGACGACACGGTCGAGACCCTGCACGAGCGCATCAAGGCCGTCGAGCGAAGGCTCTACCCGGCCACCATCCAGGAGGTGCTGAGCGGACGGGGAGGGCAGCCATGAGGGCGCTGCTGTCGGTCTACGACAAGACGGGCCTGCCCGCCCTGGCCCAGGGGCTCGTGGGGCTCGGGTGGCACCTGGTGTCGAGCGGCGGCACGTCTCGGGCCCTCGCAGAGGCCGGCATCCCCCACGCCGAGGTGGAAGAGCTGACCGGGGCCCCCGAGATGCTGGGCGGCCGGGTCAAGACCCTCCACCCCAAGGTCCACGGCGGCATCCTGGCTGACCGGGACCGGGCCGACCACCTGGCCGACCTCGAGGCCCACGGCATCGATGCCATCGACCTGGTGGTCTGCAACCTCTACCCCTTCGCCTCGCAGCCGTCGGTGGAGATGATCGACGTGGGCGGGCCCACCATGGTCCGGGCCGCGGCCAAGAACCATGCCCACGTGGGCGTGGTGGTCGACCCCTCGGAGTACGGGCCCGTGCTGGACGAGCTGCGACGGGAGGGCCAGCTCTCGGCCGAGACCCGCCGCCGGCTGGCCCGGGCCGCCTTCGCCCACACCGCGGCGTACGACGCGGCTCTGGTGTCGTGGTTCGACGAGGCCGACGGCGAGTTCCTGCCGCCCACCCTGCACCTCGCCCTGGAGCGATCCGAGCAGACCCTGCGCTACGGGGAGAACCCACACCAGGAGGCGGCCCGCTACCGCCAGGTGGGGAGGACCAGCTGGTGGGACGAGGTCACGCAGCTGGGTGGCCTGGCCCTGTCCTACCTGAACCTGTACGACGCCGAGGCCGCCTGGCGGCTGGTGCACGACCTGGGCGACCAGCCGGCGTGCGCCGTCGTCAAGCACGCCAACCCGTGCGGCGTGGCGGTGGCGTCCGACCCGGTCACCGCCTACCGCCTGGCCCTGGAGGGGGACCCCAAGTCGGCGTTCGGCGGCATCGTGGCCCTCAACCGCCCGCTCACCGACGCCGTCGCCCAGGAGATGGTGGCCGCCCCGCAGGCCGACGTGGTGCTCGCACCGGCCTACGAGGGAGACTCGGTGGAGCGGCTGGTGGCCAAGCGCAAGGCCACCCGCATCCTCGAGGCTCCCCCTCCTGACCCCGAGCGCCTCCACCTCCGCCAGATCGGCGGCGGATACCTGGTGCAGGAGCCGCACCACTTCGCCGCCGGGCGAAGCGACTGGCGGGTGGTGACCAAGGTGGCCCCCACCGAGGAGCAGTGGGCCGACGCCGAGCTGGCCTGGCGGGTGGGGGGCCATGTGCGGTCCAACTCCATCGTGCTGGTCAGCGGGGGCCGGGCCGTGGGCATCGGCGCCGGGC
>JALYHE010000022.1 GCA_030776705.1 Actinomycetota bacterium
GCACCTGGTGGAGGCGTGCGCGGAGCTGGTCGGCGGGTTGTCGTCGGTGTCGTAGCCGACGAAGCGGCGTCCGGTGCGCACTGCCGCCACCGCCGCGCTGCCCGAACCCACGAAGGGGTCGAGGACCAGGTCGTCCCGGTAGGTGTACAGCTCGATCAGGCGTTGCGGGAGCTCGACGGGGAAGGGGGCGGGATGCCCCACCCGCGTGGCGCTGTCGGCCGGGATCTCCCAGACGTCGGTGGTGGCCTCGAGGAACTCGTCCCTGGTGATCGAGGCCTCCCAGGGCAGCCCGTGGTAGCGGCGGTCTCGACACGAGAGGGCCCGGTCGAAGCGACCCTTGCTGGCCACCACCACCCGCTCGCTCAGGTCCCGCAGCACCGGGTTGGCGGGGCTGCGGAACGAGCCCCAGGCGCACGACCCGTTGGCCCCCCTGCCCTTCACCCATACCACCTCTCCCCGAAGCAGCAGGCCGAGGCGGTCCTGGAGGATGGTGACCACGTCGGCGGCCAGCGACCGGTAGGGCTTGCGCCCCAGGTTGGCCACGTTGACGGCGATGCGCCCCCCCGGCTCAAGCTTGGCGGCGCACTCGGCGAAGACGTCGGTCAGCAGGCCGAGGTACTCGAGATAGCTGCCGGGCACGTGGCCCTGGCCCATGGCCTCCTCGTACTCCTTGCCCGCGAAGTAGGGCGGCGAGGTGACGACCAGGGCCACCGAGGAGGGGGTGACCTGGTCCATGTGGCGGGCGTCGCCCACGACGAGCTGGTCGACGAACGAGGGGCGGTTGACCAGGTGGTCGTCAGAGACCGAGGGAGGAGCGAACCGGGCGTAGAAGCGGGCCGCGTCGTGGCTCTCCCGGCGTCCAACGCCGAAGGTCGAGGTGGAGGTCGGCTTGCGGCGGTGAGCTACCTCGGTCTCCTTCGGCTCGGCGCCCAGGCCGCCAGCGTAGGAGACGGGTGGGCCCGCCCAGTGGGATGACGGGCCTCAGCCCCAGCGCCAGCCGGGCAGCTGCTCGAGGGCAGCCACCTGCTCGCCGTCCAGCTCCCCGGCCGCCTTCCGCCCGCGCATGTCGTGCACCCACCTCCCGAGCGGGAAGCCCTCCCCCATCGTCTGGTCCGGCCCGACGTCGGCCGTCCCGCCCGACGCCACGTGCTCCCGCACGAAGGCGAGCCCCGCCTCGTACACGAGGTCCACCTCCACCCAGGCGCCCTGGTGGCTGCGCAGGGCGAGCTCGTCCGGGTAGCACCACACCCAGTCGTGCCCGGGTTGCAGGGCCCGCACGACCGAGTGGCCGGTCTCATGGTGGTGGGCGGTGGCGTGCCGGTTCGGGCTCGAGTCACAACAGCCGACCCGACCACAGGTGAGGCATCGGCGAAGGCTCACCCAGCTGGCGCCGGTGGCCTGGCAGTCCTCGCACACCGCCCCGGCCGCAGGCCCCCAGTCGTCCCGTACCTCGGAGACGTGGTAACACGGCGCAGCCGTCACGGGCCCACCGTAGCGGTCGTGCTCAGCGCCCGATGCCGTCCACGAGGGCGGCGGTGACGGGCTCGAACAGGGCCGGAGGCAGGTTGTCGTCGATGGGCATGACGGCTTCGGCCCTGCCCCGGGACTGGGCCAGGAACAGGGCGGGGTCGTTCACGTCGGCGATGCCGAGGGTTTCGATGCCCCGCTCGATGGCGGCACCGGCCATGCCGTGGTCGCCGAGCACGAGGCCAGGGCGGCGGCCCTGCTCCTCCAGGGCGTCGAGCATGGCCTCCATGAACCTGGAGCGGTGGGTGTGCACCATGTTGCCGCCGGTGCGGGCGCAGGCCACCCCGTCGAAGAAGCGGATGCCCCGGCGGTCCTCGCCCTCGGTGATCCAGGAGTCGTCCAGGGCCACGAGCAGCTCGCACCCGGCGTGGCGGAGGGCCCGACCCAGGGCCATGTAGTGGGGTAGCAGCCCGGTGGGATGGCCGGTGGCGAGGAGCACGGAGGAGCGGGCCCGGGCGTGGGCGTTCAGCTCGGCCCGCTGGGCGTCGATGGCCGCCATGGTGGCGTCCGGGTCGATCCAGCCCGGACCGTCGGGGTCACCCTCCACAGCCGCGTCACCGCACAGCTCGGCCACCACCGCCCGCACCTCGGCAACGTCGGCGCTCAGCCAGTCGGAGAGCCCGAACGTGTAGTTGGGGTCACCGGAGACGAGCTTCTCGCAGTTGCCGGCCACGTGGCCAGGAGTGGTCTGCACCACGCCGGCCAGGCGGGCCTTCACCAGGTGCTCCCGCAGACCAGAGGTGAGCGAGGCCCGCAGCGCCATGCCCGCTACGCCCCCATGGCGTGGTAGCCGCCGTCCACGTGGAGCATCTCCCCGGTGGTGGCCGGGAACCAGTCCGAGAGCAGGGCCACGCACGCCCGGGCCACCGGCTCGGCGTCGTCCACGTTCCAGCCCAGCGGGGCCCGGGAGGCCCACGCCTCCTCGAAGGCGGCGAAGCCGGGGATGGACTTGGCCGCCACGGTGCGAAGAGGCCCGGCGCACACCAGGTTGACCCTGATGCCGAGCGGCCCCAGGTCCCTGGCCAGGTAGCGGGCGGTGGACTCGAGGGCGGCCTTGGCGACCCCCATCCAGTCGTACTGCGGCCAGGCCTGGCGGGCGTCGAAGTCGAGGGCCACCACCGATCCGCCCCCGTCCTTCATGAGCGGCAGGGCCGACTCGGCCAGGGCCTTGAGGGAGTAGGACGAGACGTGCAGGGCGGTGGCCACGTCGTCCCAGCCGGCCCGCAGGAAGTCTCCTCCCAGGCAGGCCTCGGGGGCGAAGCCGATGGCGTGCACCACCCCGTCCACTCGGCCCCAGCGACGCTGGAGCTCCTCGGTCAGCCGGGAGAGGTGCTCGGGGTCGGTGACGTCCAGCTCCAGCACGTCGGGTGGGTCGGGGAGCCGGCGGGCGGCCCGCTTGGTGAGGTTCATGGGCCGGCCGAAGGATGTGAGCACCAGCTCGGCGCCGTTCTCCTGGGCCAGGCGGGCCACGGAGAAGGCGATGGAGGCGTCGGTGAGCACTCCTGTCACCACCAGTCGCTTCCCCTCCAGCAGCATCGTCCCGTCCTCCTACCCGCCCAGAGCCCTTCCGGCACCAGGGGGGTGCCCCCCTGGGGCGCGGTGCTGGTGCCAAAAGGACCGAGGGCGCATCACAGGGGCGTGTTGGCGTGCTTGCGGCGCGGCAGGTGCTCCCGCTTGGTGCTGAGAGCGGCCAGGGCCGAGGCCACCGCCCGCCGGGTGGAGGCGGGCTCGATGACCTCGTCCACGAATCCCCGCTCGGCGGCGATGGTGGGCGTGCAGTACCGGGCCGCGTAGTCGGCCTCGAGGGCCTTGCGCTCCTCCTCGGCGGCGGCGGGGTCCTCGGCCGCGGCCAGCCGACGGCCGTGGAGGATGTTGACGGCCCCCGGGGCGCCCATGACCGCCACCTCGGCCGAAGGCCACGCCAGGCAGGTGTCGCTGCCCATGCCCTTGGAGTCCATCACGATGTACGCGCCTCCGTAGGCCTTGCGCAGGATGACGCTCACCCGGGGCACGGTGGCGGCGGCGTAGGCGTGCACCAGCTCGGCGCCGTAGCGGATCATCCCCTGCCACTCCACGTCCTTGCCGGGCTGGAAGCCGGGGGTGTCGACGAAGGTGAGCAGGGCCACGTTGAAGGCGTCGCACAGCTGCACCAGGCGGGCGGCCTTGCTGGCGGCGTGCACGTCGATGGCACCGGCGATCTGGGAAGGCTGGTTGGCAATGACGCCCACGGGCATCCCGCCCACCGTGGCCAGCCCGGTGACCATGTTGGGGGCGTGCAGCCGCCGCACCTCGAGGAAGGAGCCGTCGTCCACCACGTCGGCCACCACCGTCCGAACGTCGTAGGACGCCGTGGGCTCCTGCGGCACGGCTCCGGCGGCCACCTCGCAGTCGCGCCCCACCGGGTCCGCCGTCGGCTGCAGCGGTGGCTCCTCGTAGTTGTTGGACGGGAAGTAGGACAAGGCGTCGAGGGCGGCGTCGAGGGCAGCCTCCTCGTCCTCCTCCACGGACCATGCCACCCCGGTGCGGAGGGCGTGCAGGTCGGAACCCCCCAGCTGCTGGTGGGTCACCTCCCTGCCCGTGATGGACCGCACGGCCCCGGGCCCGCTCACGTAAGCGAAGGCGTCGCCGGTCATGACCACCACGTCGGCCACGCCCAGCAGCAGGGCCGGCCCCGAGACGCAGGGGCCCGTCACCACCAGGGCCACGGGCACCACGCCCGACGCCCCGCTCAGGGCCCTGGCCACCCGTCCCCAGGCGTGCAGGGCGTCCACCCCGTGGCCCACGTCGGCCCCCGAGGTGGCCAGGAGGCCGACGACCGGGACGCCCAGGTCGGTGGCCACCCTCACCAGCCGCTCCACCGTCAGCCCCTCGGCGGGGCCGATGGCGCCCCGATGCTCGCCGCCTTCCAGACGGAAGAGGGCCACGGGGCGCCCGTCCAGCTCGGTCACCTCGGCGCTGGCCGCTCCGGGCCGGCTGGCCGCGATGCGCAGCCCCAGGCCGGCGTCAGCCCGGGAGGTGGTGGCCATGGGTACGGGGAGCGGCGGGCTCAGCCCTCGGCCGCCGCCAGCACCAAGGTCGCGTTGTGGCCGCCGAACCCGAAGGAGTTGGAGAGCGCCGGCCCCCGCGCCTGGCGGGGCTCGCCGGCCACCACGTCCACGGCGACGACGGGGTCGGTCTGGTCGTGGTTGGCGGTGGGCGGGACCAGGCCCTCGCCCGACGCCAAGATACAGGCCACCGCCTCCACCGCCCCGGCGGCGCCGATCATGTGCCCGGTGACCCCCTTGGTGGAGGTGACGGGGGGCGGCGAGCCGCCGAAGACCTTGACGATGGCCTCGGACTCGGCGGCGTCGTTGAGGGGCGTGGAGGTGCCGTGGGAGTTGACGTGGCCCACGTCGCCCGGCGCCAGGCCGGCGTCGTCGAGCGCCGCCTCCATGCACGCCACGGCCCCGCTCCCGTCGGGCGAGGGCGCCGTGATGTGGTAAGCGTCGGAGTTCCGCCCGTAGCCCATGATCTCGCCGTGGATCTCGGCGCCCCGGGCCTCGGCCCGGTCCCAGCGCTCGAGCACCAAGAAGCCGGCGCCTTCGCCCATCACGAACCCGTCCCGGTCGGGATCGAACGGGCGGGAGGCGCGCTCGGGCTGGTCGGACCTGGTGCTGAGCGCCCCCATGCGGCCGAAGGAGGCCAGGGCGATGGGCGTGATGGCCGCCTCCGTACCGCCGGCCAGGACCACCTCGGCCGAGCCCTCCCGGATCAAGCGGGCGGCCTCCCCGACGGCGTGGGTCCCCGCCGCGCAGGCGGTGGCGACGCACAGGTTGGGACCGGTCCAGCGGTAGCGCATGGCGATGGTGCCGGCCGCGGCGTTGGGCATCATCATGGGCACCAGGAACGGGCTGACGCGGCTGGCGCCCTTCTCGAACAGGACCTTCTCCTCCTCTTCCTGGGTCCAGAGCCCGCCCACGCCCGTGCCCGCCACCACGCCGCACCGGCCGGGGTCGGCCCTCAGCTCGCCGGCGTGCTCCAGGGCGTCGCTGGCGGCGGCGACGGCCAGCTGGGTCACCCGGTCGGCCCGGCGGGCCTCCTTGGGCCCGAAGTAGGCCGAGGGATCGAAGTCGGGGACCTCGCAGGCGAAGCTGACGGGAAGGTCTGAGGCGTCGAACCGTGAGATGGGAGCGGCGGCGGGGCGGGCGGCCAGCAGCGTCGACCAGAAGGTGGCCAGCTCGTTGCCGGCCGGCGACTTCACGCCCAGGCCGGTCACCGCGACCCGGTGCCGGCCCCGGTGGTCCTTCGCCGTCACGTGCCCACTGAGAGCTTGGAGGCGACGAGGTCCACGGCCTGGCCCACTGTCTTGATCTCGGAGAGCTCCTCCTCGGGGATGCTGACGTCGAGGCGCTCCTCGAGACCCATTACCAGCTCCACCAGGTCCAGGCTGTCGGCGTCGAGGTCCTCCTTGAAGCTGGCCTCCTCCACCACCGCCTCGGGCTCCACGCCCAGCACCTCCGGGGCGACCTCTCGCATGGTGACCAGCACCTGATCTCTGTCCATCAGCTCGCTCCTCTACTCGATCGCTGTTGCCGTCCGTGCCGCGCTCTCGCTCAGTGACCCATTCCCGCTCCGCCGTCGACGGGCACCACGGCGCCGGTGACGTAGGAGGCGGCGTCCGAGCACAGGAAGGCGACCAGGGCCGCCACCTCTTCGGCAGCTCCCATGCGGCCCATGGGCACGAGAGCCACCAGCTCGGCTTGTCGTTGCTCGGGAAGAGCGTCGGTCATGGCCGTGGTGATCGGCCCGGGCGCCACCAGGTTGCAGGTGATTCCCCTGGATCCTAGCTCCCGGGCCACCGATCGGGTCAGGCCGACGAGGCCGGCCTTGGCCGCTGCGTAGTTGGCCTGACCCGGCGCGCCCGTGGCCCCCACCACCGAGCCCACGTTGACGATTCGCCCGAAGCGACGGCGCACCATGTTGGGAGTGGCCCGGCGGATGGTGTGGAAGGCCCCGTCCAGGTTGGTGGCCAGCACTTTGCGCCACTGCTCGTCGCCCATGCGCAGCAGCAGGCCGTCGGCGTTCACGCCGGCGTTGTTGACCAGCACCTCCACGGGTCCGAGGGCCTCTTCGGTCTCGGCGAAGGCGGTGTCCACGGCTCCGGGGTCGCTGACGTCCACGGCGACGGCCAGGCCGTCGATCCCGGCGGCGGCCTTCTCGGCGCCCTCCCGGTCCTGGCGGTAGCC
>JALYHE010000023.1 GCA_030776705.1 Actinomycetota bacterium
GTGCCTGGTCACACCGGCGGCGATCGGCCGATTCAGACCCGCCCAGTTGTTTCTTCAGCAGCGCCTAGAGCCAATCGCGCCGCCGGAAGACGCGGTAGCCCACCACGGTGATGGTGGCCATGATGCCGAGGGCGAAGGGGTAGCCCAGGGGCCAGTCCAGCTCGGGCATGTGCTCGAAGTTCATGCCGTAGATGCCGGCCACCAGCGTGGCGCCGAGCAGGATGGCGCCCCAGCTGGTCATGTTCTTCATGACCCGGTTCATGTGGTTGGACGCCACGGCCAGCTGCGCCTCCACCACGTTGGCGAGCATCTCCCGCTGCTGGTCCAGGTGGTCGGTGGCCCGCAGCAGGTGGTCGTGGACGTCCTGCAGGTGCACGAGGGTGGCGTCGTCGAGCCACGCAACCTCCCGTCGCAGCAGGGCGGCCACCACGTCGCGCAGGGGCACCACCCGGCGACGGAAGTTCAAGAGGTGACGGCGGGCGCCGAACACGTCGCGCTGCATGGTGTGCTCGTCGGGGTGGTCCTCGGCGAAGAGACGCTCCTCCAGCGCCTCGAGGTTGTCCTCGGACCGGTCGATCACCTCGAAGTACCCGTCCACCAGCTCGTCGAGCAGGACGTAGAGGAGGAACCCGACGGTGGCGTTCTCGGGCCTGGTGCGCTCGAAGCGGGCGCGGGCGGCATCCAGGGACCAGGTGTCTCCGCTGTCGCTGCGGTCCCGGACGGTGACCAGCCAGTCCCGGCCCATGAACACGTCCACCTCGGCCGGCGCCCCGGAGTAGGCCACCACGAAGGCGTGCGTCGGGTACTGCTCCAGCTTGGGGCGCTGCCCATGCTTCTTGGCGTCCTCCAGGGCCAGGGGGTGCAGGTCGAACTCGGCGGCGACCCGCTCGAGGTCGGCGTCGGTGGGGTCGACCATGTCGACCCAGAGCAGGCGCCCGTCCTGGCCGCGCAGGTCCGAGATGCGGTCGGGGTCGGGAACCTCCTCCATGGCCCGTCCGGGCCGATAGGCGCACACCGAGATGCCCACGGGCCAACCGTACCGCTGGCAGTAGCGTTGCCTGGTGGTCTCGCCGGCGCCGCTCGTCGTCATCCCCGTTCCCCACCTGGCGTCGGGACGGGTGCTCGGGTGGACGGGAGGCGGCTACGCCCTCCCAGAGCGGTACGTGGCCGCCCTGCGCCGGGCCGGGGCGCGACCCGTGCTGCTACCGCCGAGCGGGTCGGGCCCGCCCGAGGAGGCGCTGGCATCCTTCCGGGGCCTGCTCCTGGCCGGCGGAGGCGACGTGGACCCGGCGCACTACGGCGCCCGCCCCCATCCCGAGGTGTACGGCACCGACTCCGAGCGCGACGAGGCGGAGCTGGGCCTGGCGTCGGCCGCAGTCAGGATGGGCCTTCCCGTGCTGGCCATCTGCCGGGGAGCGCAGGTGCTCAACGTGGCCCTGGGCGGAACGCTGCACCAGCACCTGCCCGACGTGGAGGGCATGCACCTCCATGGCCATCCCGTCACCGGCGAGTCGGTGGTCCACGATGTGAAGCTGGCCTCGGCCAGCCGGCTGGCCGAGGCGTGCCGCTGCCAGACGCTGCGGTGCACGTCGCACCACCACCAGGGCATCGACCGCCTGGGCGAGGGCCTTGTGCCCACGGCATGGAGCGAGGACGGGCTGGTGGAGGGGTTCGAGCTGGACTCGGAGGCCTGGGTGGCCGGCGTGCAGTGGCACCCGGAGACCACGGCGGCGCAGGACCGCTCCCAACAGGCCCTGTTCGACGGCTTCGTGGCCCAGGTCCGGACGGGCTAGGACCGCCCGTCCCCGTTGTGATGCAAAGCCCCCCAGGGGGTCAAACTTCGCGACATGAACGCCCCCCGGGGCTAGGACCGGAGCAGCTCCGCCACCCGGAAGGCCAGGTCGAGCGACTGGCGGGCGTTGAGCCGGGGGTCGCAGGCGGTGGTGTAGCGCATGTCGAGATGGCCCTCGAGGATCTCCTCCGAGCCCCCCAGGCACTCGGTGACGTCGTCGCCGGTGAGCTCCACGTGCACGCCGCCGGGCCATGCCCCTTCGGCCCGGCACACCGAGAAGAAGCCCTCTATCTCGCTCAGCACGTCGTCGAAGTGGCGGGTCTTGCGCCCCGACGGGCTGCTGAAGGTGTTGCCGTGCATGGGGTCGCACACCCACGCCACCGGGTGGCCCGCCTGGCGCACAGCTCGAATGAGGGGAGGCAGGCGGTCGCCCACCCGCGCCGCACCCATCCGGGAAATCAGGGTGAGCCGTCCCGGCGTGCGGTGAGGGTCGAGGCGGTCGCACACGTCGAGGACCTCCTCCACGGTGGCCGCCGGCCCCAGCTTGCACCCCACCGGGTTGCCTACGCCGGAGAGGAACTCAACGTGGGCCCCGTCGGAGCGGCGGGTGCGCTCACCCACCCACACCATGTGGGCCGAGCAGTCGTACCAGTCGCCGGTGAGCGAGTCCTGTCGGGTGAGGGCCTGTTCGTAGGCCAGGAGCAGCGCCTCGTGGGAGGTGTAGAAGTCCACCTGGTGGAGGGCCGCCATCTCCAGGTCGATCCCGCACGCCCTCATGAAGCGCAAGGCCCGCTCGATCTCGGAGGCGATGGCGTCGTAGCGGCGCCCCTCGGCGCTGCTGGCCACGAACTCCTGGTTCCACATGTGGACCTGGCGCAGGTCGGCGAAGCCTCCCTTGGCGAAGGCCCGCAACAGGTTCAGCGTCGACGCCGACTGGTGATAGGCGGTGAGGAGCCTCTCGGGGTCTGCCGCCCTGCCGGTGACGCTGGGCACGACGTCGTTCACCATGTGGCCCCGGAAGGCGGGCACCTCCTCGTCCCCCACCCGCTCGATGGGCGAGGAGCGGGGCTTGGCGAACTGCCCGGCGATGCGACCCACCTTCACCACCGGGACGCCGGAGCCGTACGTCAGCACCACTGCCATCTGGAGGATGACCTTGAGCTTGTCCCGAATGGAGTCGGCCGAGAACTCGTCGAAGGACTCGGCGCAGTCCCCGGCCTGGAGCAGAAAGGCCCGGCCCTCCGCCACCTCCCCCAGGCTGGCCGTCAGCTGGCGGGCCTCGCCGGCGAACACGAGCGGCGGCAGGGCGGCCAGTTGCTTCAGGACCTGCTCGAGGGCGGCCTCGTCCGGCCAGGTCGGCTGCTGATCGGCCGGAAGAGCGCGCCAGCTGTCCGGGGCCCACTTGCCGATGGTCACTCCCCCATCGTGGGCTCTGCCGCCCTGCTTGGCAAAAAACCAGCCACGCCGGAGCCAGAACCGGTCCTAGAGTCGCCGGATCAGACGCTTCGGCTTCGGCTCCCGACCGTGGACGGCCCCGCATGTCGGCCCGCGGTGAGCGGATCGGGGTCTTCGGCGGCACCTTCGACCCCGTCCACGTGGGCCATCTGGCCGCAGCGGTCAACGTCCGCCACGCCCTGGCCCTGGACAGGGTCCTGCTGGTGGTGGCCAACATCCCCTGGCAGAAGGCGGGCGAGCGCTCGGTGACCGACGCCGAGGACCGCTACGCCGTGGTCAGGGCCGCCGCCGAGGGGCTCGAGGGGGTGGAGGCCAGCCGCTTGGAGATCGATCGGGGCGGGCCCTCCTACACGGCCGACACGCTGTCTGAGCTGACCGCCCGGCACCCGGGCGCGGAGCTCTTCCTCGTGTTGGGCTCAGACGTGGTGGACGAGCTCGACACCTGGGAGAGGAGCGACGAGGTTGGGCACCTGGCGACCCTGGTCGCCGTGGCCCGCCCCGGTGCGATGGTGACGTCACCGCCGCCGTCGTGGCGAATGGAGGTGGTCGAGGTGCCGGCCCTCGACGTCTCCAGCAC
>JALYHE010000024.1 GCA_030776705.1 Actinomycetota bacterium
GGCCATGGCCGTGACCAGCCCCGCGGCGCCGAGGGAGAGGGGCGAGCCGTGGCCGTCGGCGGCGACGACGACGGCGGCGGCCAGGGCCGCCGGGGCGGCGCTTCGGAGGGCCGTCAAGCCGAGCGGGTAGGGGACCAGGGTGGCCAGCACGACGGCGGCCCACACGGCCCACAGTGCCACCGAGGCCACCACCTGCACGGGCCGGCTGCGCCCGTCGAGGGCGGCGGCCAGGTCGGGACCGAGGGCGAAGGGCAAGACGGCCCACAGGGCGCGCAGAGCCCAGGGCAGGAGGTGTCGGGAGGGCACAGGCGAGCGGATCGGCACCCTATGCCCTCCCAAGCGGGGTTCTAAGGTCGGAACGGTGCCGTGCAACGAGAACCCCGCTCGCAGGGCTGACGAGCTCCGCCAGCAGATCGCCCACCACAACGTCCGCTACTACCAGCTCGACGACCCCGAGATCAGCGACGCCGACTACGACGCCCTGGTCCGGGAGCTGGCCCTGGTGGAGGAGGCTCATCCCGAGCTGCGCACGGCGGACTCGCCCACGCAGACCGTCGGCGCGGCGCCGTCCCCCCTCTTCGCCGAGGTCACCCACCTCACGCCGATGATGTCTCTGGACAATGCCGGGTCGCTGGAGGAGCTGCTGGCCTGGGGCAAGCGCATGGAGCGGTTCATCTCAGGCGAGGTTGACTACGTCTGCGAGCTCAAGATCGACGGTGTGGCCATCTCGCTCCTCTACGAGGCCGGCCGCTATGTTCGGGCCGCCACCCGAGGTGACGGTCGGGTCGGCGAGGACATCACGCCCAACGTGGCCACGGTGGAGGCCGTTCCCCAGGACCTGGGTGCCGACGCCCCCCGGCGTCTGGAGGTGAGGGGCGAGGTGTACATCCCCCTGACCGCCTTCGAGGAGCTCAACAAGCGCCAGGCAGACGAGGGGGGACGCCTCTTCGCCAACCCACGCAACGCCGGAGCCGGCTCCCTGCGCCAGAAGGACGCGCGCATCACCGCCTCGCGCCGGCTCGGCTTCTGGGCCTACCAGGCCGGCACCGTGGAAGGAGGGCCCGTGCTGAGGCGCCACTCCGAGACCCTCGACTACCTGCGCCGGCTGGGGCTCCCCGTCAACCCCGAAGTGGCCACCTTGGGCTCCCTGGACGACGTCTACTCCTTCTGCCGTCACTGGCTCGAGCACCGCCACGACCTCGACTACGAGATCGACGGCGTGGTGGTGAAGGTGGACGACTTGGCCCAGCGCCAGGAGCTGGGTGCCACGTCCAAGGCGCCCAGGTGGGCCGTGGCCTACAAGTTCCCGCCCGAGGAGCGCACCACCAGGCTGAAGAGAATCATGGTCTCGATCGGGCGCACGGGGAAGGCCACACCCTTCGCCGAGCTCGAGCCCGTGTTCGTGGGCGGCTCCACGGTGGCCCTCTCCACGCTCCACAACGAGGACCAGGTCCGCAGGAAGGACGTCCGACCCGGCGACACCGTCATCGTGCGAAAGGCCGGAGACGTCATCCCGGAGGTGGTGGGCCCCGTGCTCTCCTTCCGACCGGAGGGCCTGCCCGAGTGGAAGTTCCCGAGCGAGTGCCCGGTGTGCGCCGGTCCCCTGGTTCGCCTGCCTGGCGAGAGCGACACCTTCTGCACCAACGTGGACTGCCCGGCCCAGCGCCAGGGCCGCATCGAGCACTTCGCGTCGCGCGGGGCGATGGACATCGAGGGTCTCGGCGAGCGGACGGTGCGCCTGTTCACGGCCCAGGGGCTGCTGTCCGACGTGGGTGACGTCTACTCGCTCGACTTCGACAAGGTGCGGGAGCTGGAGGGCTTCGGCCCGCTCTCCGTGCGCAACCTGGCCGAGGCCGTCGAGCGGTCGAAGCAGCGCCCCCTCGCCAACCTCCTGACCGGGCTCAACATCCCGCACCTGGGCGCAACCGGCTCGCAGGTGCTGGCCCGGGCCATGGGCCACCTGGACCGCATCATGGCCGCCTCCGCCGACGAGCTGGCCGAGGTGGAGGGCATCGGCCCCACCATCGCCAAGAGCGTCCGGCAGTTCTTCGACAACGAGCGCAACCGGGCCGTGATCGAGAGGCTGAGGGCGGCAG
>JALYHE010000025.1 GCA_030776705.1 Actinomycetota bacterium
AGCATGTCCTCGGCGTCGAGCGTCGGCAGACCCAGCCCGTCTGCCTGCCGCAGGAGCCACGACCGCTCGTCCCCGGGCGCTATGTCGACGACAGTGCAGCCTTCGGCGCCCGAGAGGTCGACAGGAGCGGGATCGGACCCGTTCATTCCGAGCCGAGTGGCGTTGATCACCACCTGATGCCCGGCGGCGTGGGCCGGGCCGACCTCTACACGCACGTCGCGGCACCGGCGAAGGCGGTCGGCCAGTGCGTGAGCAGTGCTCGCCGTGCGGTTGAACAGCGTCAGCGACGCCATCGGTCGTCGCGCCAGCGCGAACGCGATGGCCGAGCCGGCGCCACCGCACCCGGCCAGCAGGACGTGGGCGTCAGCCAAGCGGACGTCGGCGGCATCGAGGGCACCTACCAGTCCGGCGCCATCGAACATCTCGCAGCACGACTCGTCCCGGGGACCAAAGCGCACCGCGTTGGCTGCTCCCACGTCGCGGGCTTCGGACCCGACGTCGTCGCAGAGCTCGACGACCGCGGTCTTGTGGGGCATGGTCACGAGGAGCCCGTCCACGTTGGTGACGGCAGCCATGGCGCCGAACACGGACTGCAGGTCCCTGGCGGACACCTCCAAGGGGACGAGCACGGCGTCGACGCCCCTGTCGGCCAACTCCGCGTTGAACAACGCCGGTGCCTTCACGGGGGCGACGGGGGTGCCGAGGAGCACGAACACCCGGGTGCTGCCCGTGATCTGGGGTCCTCGGCCCTGCAACAGCTATGGCCCCCCGACGAGTCCGACCGACTTCCGCGTGAGTACGACCGACTCAATGATGCGTCACCGGGACGAGGCAAGGACTAACTATTTTTTGCCACACACCGTGGTTTTTCTCTCTCAGGGCGGTTAGGCTGCCACTCGCTGTACGGGCAGGCCAAGACGCTCAGCCCGAAACTGACAACTCGATCCTCGGGAGGACCCATGCGTCCCGCTCGCTCAACGCTGGCCACGGTGCTCGGCCTGGTCGCCGCCCTCGGCGGGGCGACGGTTGCCCAGGCCGCCCCGAATGACCCCCTGTACGCCCAGCAATGGGGCCCCCAGCAGGTACGGGCCGAGCAGGCCTGGCCCAAGAGCAAGGGAGCGGGCGCCGTCATCGCCATCGTCGACTCGGGGGTCGACCTCGATCACCCCGACCTGGCCACGAAGGTGCTCACCGGCAAGACCTTCCTCGGCTGCGGCTCGGCCGGCTGTGGCAACGGCGACTGGCAGAGCGGCCCCCAGAGCCGGCGCCAGTTCGACTCTCCCCACGGGACCCACGTGGCGGGGATCGCGGCAGCTGCCACCGGCAACGGCAAGGGGATCGCAGGCGTGGCGCCCGATGCCAAGATCCTGCCGGTGAAGGTGCTCGACGAGGACGGTGGTTCGTTCGCAGACATCGGCCTCGGGATCCGCTACGCCGCGGACCAGGGCGCCGAGGTCGTCAACCTGAGCCTCGGTGCCCTGCCCGGTGTGCAGGTGCTCACGTTCACCGGAGTGATCGCGGAGGTGAAGAGCGCCATCGCCTACGCCAACGCCAAGGGGGCGGTGGTGGTGGCGGCCGCCGGCAACGAGGCGGCGCCGCTCTGCGACACGCCGGGCTTCGACCCCGGCACCCTGTGCGTAGGGGCCACCGACAGACGGGAGGCGCACAGCTTCTACTCCAACTTCGCGGCGAACCCCGAGCTCCTCGCCGTCTCGGCGCCCGGGGGCTCGGGCCTACCGGTCTGCGGCGAGGACGTCCTCTCCACGGTCCCGGCCGGGGAAGGAGCTACCTACTGCGGCTACCCGGCCACGGCTGACTACGACGAGTACGCCGGAACGTCGATGGCGGCGCCCCACGTGGCTGGCGTCGCCGCCCTGCTGGCGGCCCAGGGCCGAAGCCGGACCAGCACGCTGAAGGCCATCACCTCCACCGCCCGTCACCCCGGCACGAACGTTCGCGGCGTCTACGACCCGGTCTTCGGGTACGGCATCGTCGACGCCGCGGCTGCGGTGGCTGCGCCCTAGAGGGACGGGTCAGAGGAGCCCGAACCGGACAGGTGGGGAGGGCTGCAGCGCTCAGTTTGACGGACGGCGCGGCTCCCCACCGCCCCGGCGAGGGGCAGGAGGTCGCTCACCCGTGTCGGCCACCCGGTCGGCTACGTCCCTGAGCTTGATGTTGAGGTTCTGTGAGGCTCGCCGCAGCAGGTCGAAGGCCTGGTCCGCAGTGAGGCGCTCTCGCTCCATGAGAATGCCCTTGGCCTGCCCGATGACGTCCCGGCTGGTGAGGGCCTGGTCGAGATTGGCCACGTGCTCCTTCTCCTGAGCCAGGGCCTGTGCCCCAGCCAGGGCCACCGAGGCGTGCGAGGCGAAGATCAGCCCCACCTCACGGGCCGTCTCGTCGAAGGCGGCCGGCTGGCGCGAGTACAGGTTGAGCGCTCCCATGGTTCTCTCGCCAGAGTCGCTCTCCTCGATGAACAAGCGGAAGGAGAGCATGCTCCTCATCCCTCGCTCCACAGCGCTGGGAGCGAAGGTGGGCCACCGGTCCTCATTGGCCAGGTCTTCGGCGTAGAACGTCGCGTGCTCGGCGATGGCGTCCATGCAAGGGCCCTCGCCGATCTCCGACTGGAGGACATCGAGGTCACCGACGCTCGGGTCGGTCTGAGCCGGGGTCTCGATGACCTTGCCCCGGACGAGCGACATTCCGGCGAAGTCACAACCCTCCACTGTCCGGCACGCCAGCTCGGCGATCTCCTGCAGGGTGTCCTCAACCGTCTCGGCACGGTACAGCCGTCGGGCGATGTCCGAGAACGTCTCGGCAAGGTCTTCCGGGTAGGACCCGGGCTCCATGTTGAACCCTCCAGGTCGTCCAGCTCGCTTCGAGCGTGGCGAGCACGACAGTCTAGTAGCCACTTCTGGCGGCCCTTGCGGGCCCAGTCGACGCAGCGGCGGTGAGCTGCCCGCACATGAGATAGGATGCCCGGGAGGGTTGAAGTCGTCAGCCCGGGGAACCGCTCGACGACCACCCGACCCTTCTTTCCTGGTCCGAGTCGCCGCGCCGACCCCACAGCTTTGGAGGGGCGTGTGCCGCGCCACGGTCGTTCGAGTGCTCGGTAGAGCGTTGACCGAGATCGGGCCGTCCCGCGCTCGACACGGCCGGCCGGATCTTGGAGCCCGAGCTCCCAGCGGCCGTCACGCAGCGGATCGGAGCGCAATGCCATCACCGAACGAGAACATCACCGAACGCATCGGTGAGCTGGGCCGTGTGGTCCACGCCGACGAGCGCCTCGAGCGCTCCTTGCGACGGGTTGCGAAGACAGCTATCGACGTGATCAACCGATGCGACGCAGCCAGCGTCTCGATGTCCAAGGACGGCCAGGTCAGCACTTGGGTGTCCACCCATGCCGCGGCCGACAGGGTCGATCGCCACCAGTATGAAACCGACGAGGGCCCCTGCCTCCATGCGATCCGCAGCGGACAGGCCAACTTCGTGGACTCGCTGTCATCCGAGGGACGCTGGCCCGCTTTCACGCCGCGGGCGCTGGCCGAGGGGATGGTGGCCGTTTACTCCCTTCCGCTGAAGGTGGACGAGGCCACGGTTGGTGCCTTGAACCTCTACTCCCGTGCGAAGCCGTTCGCCTTTCCCGATCTGCAGGTGGCCGAGGCGCTGGCGGCCCAAGCAGCGGTCACCCTGGAGAATGCGCGGGCCTACCAGGAGGCCCGAGAGCGAGTCACAGAGCTGGAGCGGGCCCTCGAGTCCCGTGAGGCCGCCGCCGAGGACTGAGGCATCCCGTCCGACGAGGATCGGTGACAACTGGCCCGTCCGAATGCTTGGTGGCCCGAGTGCCGAGGTTCGGCCTCTTCAAACGAGCGAGGCACCAGTCCACCTGTTGGAGAAGATCCGGCAACTTGTCGAGGAGGCCTTCGACGGCACCTTGTCGAGCGACGACTGGGAGCACATGCTCGGGGGGTGGCACGTCGTGATCCTTGAGAGGAAGGCGCTCCCATCTCACACGCGGCCGTCGTCCCCGGCCCTGGAGGCCGCCGGTCGCCTGTTCCGGACTGGCTACGGGGAAGGGGTGGCGACCGCTCCGGGCCGACGGTGCGAGGGTCTCGGCTCTTCAGTGGTGTCGCAAGTTGCATCGTTGCTACGCAGCAAGTTCGAGCTCGGCGCTCTATCGACCGGGCGCCACGCCTTCTACGAGCGGCTTGGCTGGCAACGGTGGCGGGGCCCGACGTTCGTTCGCCACGCCGACGATCTCGTCCGTACCGAGGAAGACGACGACAGCGTGACGGTGCTCAGGTTCGGACCAAGCCTCGCCCTCGACCTGGCCAGACCCATCTCGTGCGAGGCTCGAACCGGAGACCACTGGTAGAGCCCGTGTGCGACCTGACGCCCCTGGGTGTCAGGGACTCGGTTCGGCCAAGCCGCCGGACGGAGCGCGATGCTGTTACGTGACCGAAGTCGGAATCCTCCTTTACGACGACGTGGAGGTCCTCGACTGCTGCGGGCCCTTCGAAGTCTTTACCACGGCCTCCCGCGTGGCAGTTGGTCGAGGGGCACCTGCGGCACCCTTCCAGGTCCACACCGTCGCCGCTGCAGACCCGATGGTTGTCGCTCGAGGGGGCCTGCGTCTGGTGGCCTCGTGCACCCTGCGGGATCACCCGTCGCTCGACATCGTGATCCTTCCCGGCGGCCTCACCACGCGAATTGAGGGCGACGAGCGCTTGATCGCCTGGCTCAGGAAGGCAGTCGAGAAGGCAGACGTCACCGCCTCGATATGCACGGGCGCTTTCCTGCTTGCTGCCGCCGGCCTGTTGAACGGTCGGGAGGCCACCAGCCACTGGGAGGACGCGGACGACCTCGAGCGACGCTTCCCCCAGGTCAGGGTCAGAAGGGACGTGCGCTGGGTGGACGAGGGTCCCGTGGTCACATCGGCGGGTATCTCGGCCGGTATCGACGTGAGCCTGCACCTTGTGCGGCGTCAGCAAGGCGAGGAGCTGGCCATGGCAACGGCACGTCAGATGGACTACGAGTGGAGAGGGAACGAGTGACGGCCGATAACGGTCTCGGCGCCGAGCCGCCCTCCTTCACGGCGGCCTGCCCAGAGCGGTCCGGGCCCAGCGGCTCGTAGATGCCGGCGGCTCAGGAGACGGCCTCGAGCCAGGCCCAGGTGGCGGTGAGAGAGGCAGCGGGACGCGTCTCCCGTCTGGTGCGCACGGCCCGGCACCCATCGGCACCCGCTCTCGGTGTGTGGGACGTGACCGACCTCGCCGCCCATCTCTCGCACGCCCTCGACGCCATCGTGGCCATGGCCCAAGGCGGAGGAGGTCTCCTCGAGGACATGGCCAGGCTGTCCCACCTCACGGAAGGCTTGGTGGAGGGCGAGATCGAGCGAGACCTGGGCGCCCTGGCCGATCGCATCGACGACAGCGCGGCTCGGCTCCTCTCACTACTGCAGTCTGCCGACGACACCAGCCTGCGTACGTGGCTCGTGCAGGGGGTCGAGCTCCCCGTCTCCACCCTGGCGTGCCACTTCCTCAACGAGCTCGTGGTCCACGGTCGCGACATCGCCTTGGCGGAAGGTATGCCGTGGCCCATCTCGAGGTCGGACGCCACCTTGATCGTCTGCGACTTCCTCTTCCCCGTCATCGGGGCTCTGGGGAGGATGGTGGTCGACCAGGAAGAGGCCGCCGGCGTGCGTGTGACCTACGACCTGCGGGTGCGAGGGGGGTGTCGGGTGGTGCTGCGCTTCGAGGACGGGGACCTGTCCCTAACCCCTGGCGCGCCCGACCGTCCGGTCGACTGCCACCTGTCGGTCGACCCGGTCGCCTTCATGCTGGTGGCATGGGGACGCATCGACCAGTGGCGGGCCATCGCTCGGGCCCAGCTGTTTGCCTGGGGTCGCCGCCCCTGGTTGGGACCGCGGCTCCGGAGGATGCTCGAGAACCCGTAGCCACCACTGCGTTCATGTCGCGATGGCGTGCCAACTGGTGGCACACCTTCGCGACATGAACGATCTCGGTGCCCGAACGGCCCGCGCCGTGGCCTAGCCTCCTCGTTGTGCCTGGCGACCTCGACACCATCGTGGCCGGCAGGCTCGAGCGTGTGGGCCAGCGCTACACGCCCGTGCGCAAGACGGTCGTGGAGGTGCTGGCGGCGGCGGCCCGGCCGCTCACCCTCCCCGAGATCCTGGACTCGGCCGCGGGGCTGGCCCAGAGCTCCGCCTACCGCACGCTGGCGGTGATGGAAGAGGCGGGTGTGGTGCGCCGGATAGCCGGGCCCACGGGCTTCGCCCGCTACGAGCTGGCCGAGGACGTCACCGAGCACCATCACCACCTGGTGTGCGTGAGCTGCGGTGGGGTCGAGGACCTGGCCGCATCCACCAGAGTTGAGCGCACGGTGGCACGGGCGGTGGACGAGGCCGCCGCCACCATGGGCTTCCGGTCCCAGGGCCACCGCCTCGACGTGGTGGGCCTGTGCGCCCGCTGCCACTGAGCCGTTGAGGGCGGCGCCGGAGCCGGCGGACAGGGCGGCCGTCCCGTCCCTCCTCGAGGCGGACGCCGTGTCGTACTCCTACGGGCCCGACACCGTGCTGGAGGAGGTCAGCCTGTCGGTGTCGCCGGGCGAGTTCGTGGCCCTGGTCGGTCCCAACGGGTCGGGGAAGTCCACCCTCGTGCGGTGCCTGGTCGGCCTGCTGCGTCCCGAGGCCGGGTCCGTGCGCCTCCTCGGGTCGCGGCCCGAGCAGCTGCGGGAGCGGTGGCGCCTCGGCTACGTGCCGCAGCGGGCCTCCATCTCCCCGGACCTCCCGGCCACGGTCGAGGAGGTGGTGGCCGCCGGCCGCCTGGCCCGAGGCCGGTGGCGCCGGGGCATGACCGGGCAGGACAAGGACGAGATCGAGCACGCCATGGAATCGGTCGCCCTGCTCGAGCTCCGCCGGCACCGGGCGGCCGAGCTGTCGGGCGGCCAGCAGCAGCGGGCGTTCATCGCCAAGGCCTTGGCCAGCCAGCCCGACCTGCTGGTCCTCGACGAGCCCGTGGCCGGTGTCGACGCCGACTCCCAGCGACGCTTCCGCGACTCGCTCACCCACCTGGTCCACGAGCACGGTGCCGCCGTGCTACTGGTCTCCCACGAGCTCGGCGCCGTCGCAGACGACCTGGACCGGGTGATCGTCCTCCGCCAGGGCAGGGTGTTCTTCGACGGGCCGCCAGCAGACCTCTCCGCCACCGGCGTCAGCCTCGGGATCCACAGCCAGGACCTGCCACTGTGGCTCGAGGGGCTGGGCGACGGCGGCAACGGCGTCGACGGCTCGGGATGAGCATCTAACGTCGACTCATGAGCACGGCGCAGGCTCTCTTCGCCGTCGCCCTGGGCGCCGTCACCCTGGCGGTCGTCCTCTTCGCCGTCTACGTGGTGTCGTCGACGGCCTGGGGCGACCGCTGGTTCCGCAAGTGAGGCCCAGGAGCAGCTTCTACCGGGGACGGTCGGGGCAGTGGGCGTTCGTGGCGCACCGCGTCAGCGGCTTCTTGGTCTTCGTTTTCCTGCTGCTACACATCGTCGATGTCTCACTCGTGGCCCGCCCCGAGCTCTACGACGAGGTCCACGCCCTGTACGGCAACGTGCTGCTGCGCCTGTTCGAGGTGGGCCTCCTGGCCGCTCTCGTGTACCACTCCCTCAACGGATTGCGCATAACGATGATCGACTTCTTCCCGGGCAGCATCCGCAACGAGAAGGCAGTGCTGGCCGGGGTGACGGCCCTCACCCTCGTGGCCACGGTGGCGGGCGGCTACGTGATCATGAAGCCCTTCATCGAGGGCAGGCTCCTCTGAGCGCCACCACCGATCACGGGACGGCCGGCGAGCGCCTGCAGCGCCGCCCCAGGCCAAACTTCGAGGCCTGGTCGTGGCTCTTCATGCGGGTGTCGGGCCTGGCTCTCCTGTTCCTAGCCCTGGTCCACTTCGCCGTCACCCACATCGTCACCGACGTCGCCGAGACCGACTCCGAGTTCGTCGCCGAGCGCTGGTCCAACCCGCTGTGGCGGTTGTTCGACTGGGCCCTCTTGGCCCTCGCCCTCTTCCACGGGCTCAACGGCATGCGGTGGATAATCGACGACTACGTCCGTGCTCCCGCAGCCCGCGCCATGGTGAAGGCGGGCCTGTACTCGCTGTCGTTGGCGCTGTTCGCCTACGGTACCCTGACCATCCTGACGTTCTGACCGACCGGTCGGGGTGTTTCACTGGTTAGGGGACAGACGTTTCCAGTTGCGCCGGCCGTTGTCAGCGCGCCGGCGGCTGTCTCCGACGAGAGCGCGAGATCTAGGAGGTTGGCCAGTTGCCAGTACGAAGGACACGTCGACGGGCGGCCGCCAGCGAGGCCCCCGGCAGCGAGGCCGTCGCCACGGACACCGCCACCGAGGTCGTGGCGTCGAGCCCCGAGAGCCCTGCTGAAGAGGCGGCGAGCGCGGCGGTCGAGGAAGGCCAGGAAGTGGCGTCGGCAGCCGCCGACGAGGGCCGTGAGGTGGCTTCCGAAGCTCTGGGCGAGGGACAGGAGGTGGTGGAGGCGGCGCGACAGGACGCCGCCGAGGTGGCCGAGATGGCCAAGGAGGAGGCCTCCGAGGTCCAGCAGGAGGTCGTCATGCACGGCCGTGGTCTCCTCGAGGAGACGCGTAGCCAGCTCGAGGAGCAGGCCCAGACCCAGGTGGCCCAGCTGGCCCAGGCGCTGCGCCAGTACGGGAGCCAGGCCGAGGCGCTGGCCGACGGGCGCCCGAGCCAGGCCGGGCCGCTCCCGGCCTACATCAGGGACGCCTCCAGCCGTCTCGAGCGTTGGGCCGACGACATCGACGCTCGTGGCGTCGACGGCCTCTTGTACGACGTCCAGGCCTTCGCCCGCCGCCGCCCGGGCGTCTTCCTCCTCGGCGCCGCTGCTGCCGGCTTCGGAATCGGCCGACTGATCCGGGCCCGCTCGAGCGACGACGGTGAGGCGCCCTCGGCTGCGCCCCCACAGCAAGTGCAGGGGGGAGCCACCACGGTCAGGACCGTCCGGCGCCAGGTGAGACGGCCACCCGGAGTCGGTTGATGGCCCAGCGCCGAGCCCAGGTGGTGGCCGAGGAGCGTTCGCTGAAGGACCTGTTCTCGGAGATGACCGGCGAACTCAGCCTCCTGGTGAGCAAGGAGGTGGAGCTGGCCAAGGCCGAGATGAAGGAGAAGGCCTCGCTGGCCGCCAAGGGCGGCGGGGCGCTGGCCGTGGGCGGCGTGGCGGGCCTGCTGGCCGTCGTGCTCCTGTCCTTCGCCGCAGCGTGGGGCCTGGCCGAGGTCCTGGAGCCCGGCCTGGCCTTCCTCATCGTGGGGGCCGTGTGGTTGCTGGTGGCCGGGGTGACGGTCTCGGTGGGTCGCAAGCGCCTGGCCCAGATGAAGCCCCCCGTCCCCGAGCAGGCCCTCACCACGGTCAAGCAGGACGTCCAGGTGGCCAAGACCTCGTTCTCCAGGGGAGTGGGCGGCTCCCTGAGCCACGGGCCCACCCGAGCCGGCGCGGGGAGGAGATGACGTGAGCAGGAGTCCGGAGGACATCAGGCGCGAGATCGAGCAGGCGAGGGGTGAGTTGGGCAGCACGCTGGAGGCCATCGGCGACCGGGTGAGCCCCAAGCTGGCCAAGGAGCGAGCGAAGGAGAAGGTGACGGAACGCATGGACCAGATCGGTGACCGCGTGAGCCCCAGGCGAATGGTGCGGCGCCGCGCCGCCAGAGTGCGGGGCAGCATGCGCAACGTGCGGGAGTCGGTGATGGGCACCGTCGAGGAGGTGGATCCGGGCGGCGCCGCCGACTCGGTTCGAGAGGGGGCCCAGCGAGCGTCGCGGCGGGTGGGCGAGGCCGCAGGCTCCCTGGCCGACGAGGCCAGGGCGGCGCCGGAGCTGGCCCGGGCCCAGGCCCAGGGCAACCCCCTCGTGGCCGGGCTGGTGGCCTTCGGTGGGGGCATGATCCTCGCTTCGGCCCTGCCTCCCACGGAGAGCGAGCGCCAGGCGGCCGAGCGGATCCTGGACGGGTTGGAGCCCCTCAAGGAGCAGGCCGTGAGCGCCGGGCGCAGCGTGGCCGGGGAGCTCCAGCAGTCGGCCCAGGCGCGCGCCGAGCAGGTGCGGCGGAGGGCCACGGCCGGGGCCGAGCGGGTGCGGTCGGAGGCCCAGAGCTCGGCCGAGGAGGCCAAGGGCCGGGCCCGAGGAGCTTCCAAGCGGGTCCGCAAGCGGGCCGAGGGGGCCACCAAGCAGGTCCGCAAGCAGGCCCAGGGGGCCACCAAGCAGGTCCGCAAGCAGGCCCGCAAGCAGGCCCGCAAGAAGGCCCAGGGGGCCACCAAGCAGACCCGCAAGCAGACCCGGCGACCCGTGCGGGCGCCGAGCAAGGCGGGGGCCCGGCGCTCGTCGCGCTCGTCATGAGCCGATGGGGCCCGCCCGTCCCCGAAGGCCTTGACTGACCAGCCCGTCCCCCCCCAGACGGGAGGCCCGGGCCAGCCCCGGTCCCCTCTACAGCTTCCCCCGACCGACTGGAAGGAGACGCTGCGCCGCACGGCGAAGGAGTTCAAGAACGACCGCGCCACCCTGATATCGGCCGGCATGGCCTTCTACTGGGTCCTGGCCGTCTTCCCGGCCCTGGTCGCCGCCGTGGGCGTCTTCGGGCTGGTGAACGCCGGGCCCGAGGCCACCGAGTCCATCTCCAAGGCCATCCGCACCACCCTGCCCGGCGACGCCGCCGAGGTGCTGAGCGAAGCCGTGGACCGGGCTCCCTCGGGCGGGGCGTCGCTGGTCACCGCCGTGGTGGGGCTGGCGCTGGCGCTGTGGAGCGCCTCGGCCGGGATGGTGGCCCTCCAGAGCGGGATGGACGTGGCCTACGACATCCCCCAGGAGCGGGAGCGCAAGTTCGCCAAGAAGCGGGCCACCGCCCTGCTGCTGCTCGTCGTCGCCGCCGTCCTGGGCGGGATCGCCACCGTGCTGGTCGTGTTCGGCCAGCCCCTGGGGGAGGCCTTGCGGGACGACCTGCCCCTGGGCGGCGCCTTCGTGGTGGTCTGGACCGTGCTGCGCTGGGCGCTGGCCATCGGGGCCCTCGTGGTGCTGTTCGCCAGCTTCTACTACCTGGGCCCCAACCGGGAGACGCCTCGGTGGAGCTGGCTGAGCCCGGGTGGCGTCCTCGGTGCGGTCATCTGGCTGCTCTCCTCTCTCGGGTTCTCGCTCTACGTCTCCAGCTTCGGCTCCTACGCCAAGACCTACGGCTCGTTCGCGGGCGTCGTCGTGCTACTGCTGTGGTTGTACCTCTCGGCGTTGGCCGTGGTGGTCGGCGGAGAGCTCAACTCCGAGCTCGAGCGCCAGAGCGCCATGCGCTCGGGACAGGTG
>JALYHE010000026.1 GCA_030776705.1 Actinomycetota bacterium
GGACCGGAGCTGGAGGACGGCCTTGCTGTGAATCTGGCACACCCGGCTCTCGGTGACTCCCAGGACCTCGCCGATCTCGGCCAGGGTCAGGCCCTCGTAGTAGTAGAGGGTGAGCACGATCTTCTCCCGGTCGGCCAGGCGGTTGATGGCGTCGGCGAGTACCTCCTTGGTCTCCTCCACCTCGAAGGCGGCCATGGGACCGTCGGACTTGTCGGCGATGGTGTCGCCCAGCGTGGTGGACTCGCCCCGCTCGCCGCTGACCGAGAGCATCTCGTCGAGGGCAATCAGGCCGACGAAGGAGAGCTGCTGGAAGACGCCGTGCAGCTCCTTCTCGCTCATGCCCATCTCCTCGGCCACCTCGGCGTCGGTGGGGGTGCGCAGCAACGAGGCCTCGAGCTTGGCGTAGGCCTTCTCCACCGACCTGGCCTTGGCCCGCACCGACCTGGGCACCCAGTCGATCGAGCGCAGCTCGTCGATGATGGCTCCCTTGATCCGGGCGATGGCGTAGGTCTCGAACTTGATGTTCCGCCCCGGGTCGAACTTGTCGATGGCGTCGATGAGCCCGAAGATGCCGTAGCTCACCAGGTCGGCCTGCTCGATGTTCTGGGGCAGGCCCACCGACACCCGGCCGGCCACGTACTTCACCAGCGGTGAGTAGTGGACGATCAGGCGGTCGCGAGCCTCGAGGGACTTGGAACCCTTGTACTCGGCCCAAAGCTGGCCGATGACCCTCTGCTCTTGGAGTCGCTGCTCTTCGAGTCGCTGCTCTTCGTTCTCCACGCCGTCCTCAGCCGGAATGGGGCCGCCCCGGTCCGTTCGAGTGTAGACGCTGCCCACCTTCAGGCCGGGATGCCGCCACGGGCGGTGGGCGGCCTAGCCCCCCCGGGACAACAGGCTCTCCACGTAGAGGGCGGGGTGCTTGGGGGTGACCACGAGGGAGCGGACCTTCCATCCCGCCGGCGTCAGCTCGGGGGCGGGCAGCATGGGCGTGCCGGTCACGGCCGTGGCCACGAAGACGCAGTCGGGGCTGCCGGCCAGCTCGTCGAGGGGCCGGACCCGCTCCAGGTCGGCGTCCTCCTCCTCGAGCTGCTCCCGCTCCTCGTCCTTCTGGGGGGCCAGGCGAGCCTGCATGTCCCCTCCCAGCACCCGGGTGGCACAGGCGGTGATGATGCCCTCCGGGGACCCTCCTATCCCCATGGCCAGGTCGGCCCCGCCGTTGGGCAGCAGGGCCCGCAGGGACCCCATCACGTCGCCGTCCGGGATGGCCACCACGTGGGCTCCGGCCTCGCGCACCTCGGCTATGAGGTCCTCGTGGCGGGGCTTGTCCAGGATGACCACCACCAGCTCGCCCACCTCCTTGCCCAGGGCCTCGGCCACCTTCGCGAGGTTGTCGCCCGTGGACGCGTCGATGTCGATGGCACCCTTGGCCCCGCTGCCCACCACGAGCTTGTCGAGGTAGTAGCTCTGGGTGGCCCACAAGGCCCCGGGCGGAGCTGCGGCCACCACGGCGATGGACCCCTCCATGCCGTCCGCGCAGTAGCTGGTGCCCTCGAGGGGGTCGACGGCCAGCTCGAAGGCGCCGCCCCGGCCGTCGCCCACCTCCTCGCCCTTGTAGAGCATGGGAGCCTCGTCCTTCTCCCCCTCGCCGATCACCACCTGGCCCTGGCCCGGGACGTCGCTCAGGACATCCCGCAAGGCCTTCACGGCGGCCTCGTCGGCGGCCTTGCTGTCACCTCGACCCACCCATTCCTGGCAGGCCAGCGCCGCCGCCTGGGTGCCGCGCAGCAGGTGGAGGGCCAGGCCCTCGACGTCGAAGTCGGCTTCCTGGGAAGTGCCGGCGTCAGAGTCGCTCATCGTTCGTCCTCCTTCGATTTCGAGCCGTTCGAGAGGAGCTCGCCGAGCGGGCTGTCGTCGAGCTCGCGGAGCAGCTGGGCCACATCCTCGTACACGGCGACGGCTCCCGCCTCCTCCAGCTCCTGGCGGCTTATGCCGCCCGTGAGCACGGCCACGAACCGCAGGCCGCACTGACCCGCCGCCTGGATGTCCCACACGGTGTCGCCCACGACCAGCGTGGAATCCGGGTCGAGGCCGGCGTCGTCGATCGCCACCCGGAAGATGTCGGGCGCCGGCTTGCTCTCGTCCACGTCGTCCTTCTTCACGACGTGGTCGACGCACCCCTCCGGCGGGTCCACCGCCTCCATCATCGCCTCCAGCTCGTCGTCGCTGGCCGACGAGGCCAGCACGACCTTGGCGCCCCGCCGGCTCACCTCCTCGAGCAGCTCGGCGGCGCAAGGGAAGGCCTCGATCTCGTCCATCAGCCTCTTGAAGTGCTCGGAGTGGCCGTCCGAGGCCTCCTCGCTCTCGTGGCCGAGGAGCTCCTCGACCAACTGGTCGCTGCCCATCCCGATGAGACGGTGGATCGCCGACATCGACACCGTCTCGCCCGCCTCCCGGACCCCCCTCGCCCAGGCCAGGGTGTGCAGGTAGTTGGTGTCCACGAGCGTTCCGTCCACGTCAAAGATCACAGCAGGCTTGGTCATAGGCTGAGGATTATCACGGTGACTTCCGGGGGCGCCAGGCTCCGGTCCTTCCCGCGCCCCGGGGACCGCTCGCTGTCGGCCCTCTTCGCCGTCACCCTGTCCCTGGGCTCGGCTCTGCTCTTCGCTGTCGAGCCGATGTTCGCCAAGATGGTGCTGCCCACCCTCGGCGGAACGCCTGCGGTCTGGGTCACCTGCATGCTGTTCTTCCAGGCCGCGCTGTTGGCCGGTTACGGGTACGCCCACTGGTCCGTCGAGCGGCTGGGAGCTCGCCGCCAGGCCTGCGTCCACGTCGTGGTCCTGCTGCTCCCCCTGCTCGTCCTCCCAGTCGCGGTTCCAAGGGGCTGGGGGTCACCGGTGCACAGCCCGGTGTGGTGGCTGCTCGCCGCCCTGGCGGTAGGGGTCGGGCTGCCCTTCTTCGCGGTGGCGACCAACGCCCCGTTGCTGCAGCGGTGGTTCTCGGGCACGGCCCACCCCCTGGGCCCTGACCCATACTTCCTGTACCGGTCCAGCAACGTGGGCAGCGTGGTGGCCCTGCTCGCCTACCCGGCTCTGGTCGAGCCCAACCTCCCCCTCCCCTTGCAGGGCCGGCTTTGGTCGGCCGGCTACGGCGTGCTCGTGGTCCTGGTCGTGACCTGCGCCGTGGCCCTCTGGCGCTCTCCCGCCCGTCACGGCGGAGGGGGCGGGGCGGGCACGGCCCCAGGCCAGCAGACCGTCGACGGCGTCCCCGACGACACCGGTGCGCTCGCCACCAGGCCGCTCACCATGCGACGGCGCCTGCGCTGGGTCGCCCTGGCCTTCGTGCCCTCCAGCCTCATGCTGGCGGTGACCACCTACCTCACGACCGACATCGCCCCCGTGCCCCTGCTGTGGGTGGTGCCCCTGGCGCTGTACCTGCTCACCTTCGTGGCGGCCTTCTCCCGGGCCCCGTTGCACTGGTTCGGGCTGGTGGTCGTGGTGCAGCCCCTGCTGCTGCTGCAGCTGCTATTCCTCTTCCTCGTCGGCGTCACCGAGCCCGTGGGGCTCTTGATGGCGCTAAACCTGGTGACCCTCTTCGTGTCGGGCCTGGTGTGCCACGGCCAGCTGGCGAGGGACCGCCCCGCGGCCCGGCACCTGACCGAGTTCTACCTGTGGATGGCGGTGGGCGGCGCCCTCGGGGGGCTGTTCAACGGCGTGGTGGCCCCCGTGGTCTTCGACAGCGTGGTCGAGTACCCGATCGCCGTCGTGGCGGCCTGCTTCCTGCGCCCGCCGCCCGACCAGGCCGGGGCAGACGGGAGGCGCCGCCGCCTCGACGTCGACCTGCCCCTGGCCCTGGGCACGGCGGCCATGGCCGCCCTGTGGCTGGCTCGGATGGCCGGCGCCGAGCAGGTGACCGCCCGCGCCGTGGTCTTCGGCGTGGCCC
>JALYHE010000027.1 GCA_030776705.1 Actinomycetota bacterium
GTGCTGGTGGTGCTCGACTGGCGAGGCCTCGCCGCCGCCGTGGCGGGCTCCCTGGCCTTCGCGCTGGGCCTGGCCGGCGCGGGGCGGGTCCTCCTGCCCACGGAGACGCGCCGGCTGTTGCGCCGTCGCCGGCGTGACCTCCGCCCAGAGGCGGTACCCGCCGCGACGGCGGTGATGGATCCCCACGAGGGCCCGGACCCCGCCGAGCCCTAGGACGCTGCTGAAGAAACCACTTAGCGGATCCGAATCGGCCGATCGCTGACGCTGTGACACAGCACGATGCGGCGGTCGATCGGCCGATTCGGCATTTCGCCAGCAGCGTCCTAGCTCTGCCCGCCGCCGGACCCGTCGGGGGCGGCGGGGGACGCCTCCCGGTGGCGCAGTCCGGCCTGGATGGCCACCAGTGCGCCCACGAGGAAGAGGACGGAGCCGGCCATCTCCAGCATTTCCTCGGGCAGGATCGACCACCGGTTGACGAGGACGCCGTCCTGGCGCTGGATGCGCTCGAGCCCCTGGGCCGTCACCCACGCCCCCGCCGCGGCCAGCAGGCAGGGCCGGGCCAGCGGGGTGGGCCAGCGTCCCTTGACGCATAGGGCCCAGGCCAGGCCGCCCAGGGCCACCAGAGGCAGGTAGAGGCTCTGCCAACCGCGGTCGAAGGCCCGCTCCATCCGCTCGTGGAGTTGGACGACCTCGTCGATGCCCATGTAGGCGAGGAACAGGCCCAGCCCGGCCACGGCCCGACCGCTCACCTGCTCGAACACGCCTTTCCGGGCGGCCAGGAGGTAAACGGCGGCGGCGGAGACGAGCACTCCACCGGTGAAGAAGGCGGGGGCGCTCCACTCGGTGTCCAACCCGAAGAACGGGATGCTCCAGCCCGTGCGGCTCTTCACCAGCGCCCGCACCACACCCATTCCACCCAGGCCCAAGGCGAGGGCGCCGAGGACGATGGCCAGGCGCCTGACGTCCAGGCGCCGGACCATGGTCAGAGCCCGGCTCGGCGTGTGGTCGGCGTGGTGAGGGGTCTGGACCGAGTCCACCTCTGCGCTACCGGACGAGAGCTTGGCCCGAGTGTCGTTCACCCGCTGTTCATCGGCACGTCCGATTGGCGCGTTGAGCCGGGCCCGTGGCCGTACCATGCGCCCCGCATGGCTCATCGCGTCACCCTCATCCCCGGTGACGGGATCGGGCCTGAGGTCACCGAAGCGGCCCGTCGGGTCCTCGAGGCCAGCGGCGCCGAGCTCGAGTGGGAGCGCCACGAGGTGGGGATGCCGGCCGTGGAACGCCACGGCGAGGCCCTGCCGGACGCCGTCCTCAGCTCCGTCGAGCGCAACGGCGTGGCCCTCAAGGGGCCGGTGTCCACGCCCATCGGGGCCACGTTCCGCTCCCCCAACGTCGGTCTCCGACGCCGACTCGACCTCTTCGCTCAGGCCCGTCCGTGCCGCACGTGGGCGGGCGTACCCTCCCGCTACTCGGGCATAGACCTGGTCGTGATGCGGGAGACCACCGAGGACCTCTACGCCGGCGTCGAGTTCGAGGCCGGCACCGACTCCGCCCGCGAGCTGCGGTCCTGGCTGTCGGGCCGAGGAGTGGAGCTGCGGGAGCACACGGGCATCTCCATCAAGCCCATCTCCGAGGAGGCCGCCCTAAGGGCCTTCCGGTTCGCTTTCGACTACGCCCGCCGGAACGGTCGCCGGCGGATCACGGTGGCCCACAAGGCCAGTGTTATGAGGTTCACCGACGGGCTGTTCCTCTCCGCGGCGCGGCAGGTGGCGGTCGAGAACCCCGACGTCGAGCTCGACGACGTCCTAGTGGACAGCCTGGCCGCCCAGCTGGTCCGGCGCCCTGAGGACATCGACGTGGTGGTCGCCCCCAACCTCTACGGCGACATCCTGCGGACCTGGCCGCCGGCCTGGTGGGGAGCGTGGGCCTGGTCCCGGGCGCCAACTACGGCGAGCGGGCCGCGGTCTTCGAGCCCGCCCACGGCACGGCGCCGGCCCACGCCGGGCGTGACGAGGTCAACCCCATGGCCACCGTGCTGTCCGGTGCGCTGATGCTGCGCCACCTGGGCGAGGACGAGGCCGCCCTCCGGGTGGAGGGCGCCGTGGGCGAGGTCCTGGCCGAGGGCCGGCGGGTGACCTATGACGTGAAGGAGGGAGGACGGGCCGGGGCGGCAGCCACCAGCGAGGTGGCCGACGCCGTCATCGAGAAGCTGGGCTGACCAGGTCCAAGGCCCCTCGCTGGGCCAGACGGGAGAGCGCCGCCGATGCCGGCCCGGGGTCGAGCCCGTGGTCGCCGGCGCGGGCCACCTCGTCGAAGCTGCGGCGCCCGTCGACGGCCCGCAGCACGGCGAACTCCCCGTCCGAGATGGGGAACGGCTGCTGGCCCCACGTGTTCGCCACCAGCCACTCCTGCCAGCCGGCGCGGGCGTACTCGTGGGCCACGGAGTCGAAACGGCGGGCCAGCGTCGGCACCGAGGCCCGGAGACGGTCGTCGGAGCCTCCGCTCAGCAGGGCCAGGGTCTCGGCCCTGCGGGCGGGGGTGGTCGGGTCCTCGCCCAGGGGGTCCGAGTCGAAGTCGTTGAACTTGAGATACAGGTTCAAGGTGTTGGCCGACTTGCGGCGGAGATGCCACACCGACGAGCCCGGGAAAGCCACCACGTCACCCGGCTCGTCGTAGATCGTCACCTCCCGGGCGTCACGCAGGACGACCTCGGGGAGCTGGTCCGGCTCCAGGCTGTCGCGCAGACGGGCGCTCAGGAAGGGGTTCACCTCACGGTGCTCGTGCGGGTACATCACCAGGTGGGACCCGGCCGGGACGTCGATGGACAGCCCCACCGACACCTGGGAGGGGAAGCGGTCCTTGTGGGCGGGCGGGTTCGGGTCGGCGTCGGCCTGGTAGGCCTTGATGTGACGCTCGGACAGCGTCATCCTCGACCGGTCCAGCCCGCACAGGGGGGCGATGACGTCGAACAGGTCGCGGTCGTAGCTGACCTCGTCGCCGAACTCGTACACGAACTGGTCCTTGGCGCCCTTGATGGCCGCGCCGGTGAGCGGGTCGGTGGCCCGCGACCTGGCCACGAACTCCCGCACCGCCTCGACGAAGTCGGGATGGACGCCGTTCGGGACGTGGACCCAGCCCTGTTGCTCGTACTTTTCCTTGTGTTCACGCCAGTCGAACGTGAAGATCTTCATCTCGGGGCTCCCGCTACTCGCTCGGCGCCGCCAGGCGCGTTCCGGCGGCCAGGTGTGCAAGAGGGATCGACAGGTGGCGCATGGTAGTGAAGACCTCTCTCGAATCGGCCAACGGCGGACTTCATCGCTCCAGCAGGCGCTCCAGCACCGGGACGGCCACCCTCGTGGCGCCGGCCCGGTCGGCCACCTGGTAGTGGTAGTGGAGGGCGGGGGTCCCGTTGACCTCGATGACCACGCCTCCGGAATCCTCGAGCGGGCGGGACGGGTCCGCCGTCACCAGGTCGACGCCGCCGAGGGTGACCCCGACGGCCCGCACCGCGTCCTGGGCCGCGGCCACGAGGGCCTCGCCCACCCGGTCGCGGAAGGTCTCGTTCTCGTCGGGCCGGTTCTGGCTCGTCACCGTCT
>JALYHE010000028.1 GCA_030776705.1 Actinomycetota bacterium
CCCCCCCACGACAGCAGGAAGGCGGCCCCCACGATGGAGGCACCGAAGATGAGGGCGAGGACCGGGTCGGGCAGGTGGGCGTCAGTCAGCCGCAGCGCCACTCCGGGAACGGTGACGCCAAAGGCCACTGCCATGGCCAGGACCTGGCGGTTGAGACGCGCCCGCGGTGGCAGCGCCTCGCTGGCGGTGGGCATGGGCGCATCCTAGGGTTTGGGACCC
This sequence comes from Actinomycetota bacterium, assembly GCA_030776705.1. Lineage (GTDB taxonomy): Bacteria > Actinomycetota > Acidimicrobiia > Acidimicrobiales > JALYHE01. The sequence goes on from JALYHE010000028.1 coordinate 220, forward strand.
GGCTTTCCTGGGCACGAGTGCGCCGCCACCGGAGGCGTGATTCGTGTCGGATTTGGGAATGTGGACGGGGTCGACGGCGTTTTCTTCTAGTTCCAGCCGTCTCTTCTTGGAGGATGTGACCCGGTCATGAGCATGTCCTGGCGTCAGCGGGCGGCCTGCCGCGGCGTCAACCCCGACGTCTTCTATCCGGCGTCGGACGAGGAGGCCGAGCCGGCCAAGGCGATCTGCCACCAGTGCTCGGTCCGCCAGGCGTGCCTCGAGTACGCCCTGGCCAACCGGGAGCGGGACGGCATCTGGGGCGGCGCCACCGAGCGTGAACGGCGCCGCATCATCCGCCAGCGGCGCAAGTCGGCCTGACGAACTCGGCCGGTGACGGCCGGGCCACCGCCGGGCGCCTAGGTCGGTAGGGTCCAGATCGTGCAGCCACCCCAGACGGGCCAGGAAGCCTCGCCTCGCCTGGCCGACCTGGGCGGCTGGCCGGCGGTGCTGGCTCCCCTCATGCGGGGCGAGGATCTGAGCGCGGCCGAGGCGTCGGCGGCCCTGTCGGAGATCCTCACCGGATCGGCCAGCCCGGCGCAGATCGCCGCCTTCGCCACCGCCCTGCACGTCAAGGGCGAGACGGTGGAGGAGATGACCGGGTTGGTGCGGACCATGCTGAGCCACGCCGAGCCGGTGCCCGTCCCCCCTCACCTCGACGTGGTGGACACGTGCGGCACGGGTGGGGACCGGAGCCGCTCCATCAACGTGTCCACCATCGCCGCCTTCGTGGTGGCGGGGGCCGGGGCGCGGGTGTGCAAGCACGGCAACCGGGCCGTGTCGTCGTCGGCAGGCTCGGCGGACGTGCTCGAGGCCCTGGGCGTGGTGGTGGAGCTCGGGCCCGACGGAGTGCTGGCCTGCATCGAGGAGTCGGGGATGGGCTTCTGCTTCGCCCCCAGATTCCACCCCGCCCTGCGCCACGCCGGCCCCACTCGGCGCGAGCTGGGCGTGGCCACCGTCTTCAACTTCCTCGGCCCCCTGGCCAACCCGGCCCGTCCCAGACGGCAGTTGGTGGGCGTGAGCGACCCGACCATGGCCTCCAAGATGCTCGGGGTGCTGGAGGCCAACGGCGCGGTCCGGGCGCTGGTGGCCTACGGCCACGACGGCCTGGACGAGCTGACCACAACCACCACCTCCACCCTGCTGTCGTCGACGGACGGCACCGTGGTCGTCGACCCGCAGGAGCTGGGCCTGGAGCCGGCCCCGCCCGACGCCCTGGTGGGCGGCGACGCAGCCGACAATGCCGCCCTGGCCCGCCGGGTGCTCGACGGGGAGAAGGGGCCGCACCGTGACGTGGTGCTTCTCAACGCCGCCGCCGCCGCCATGGCGGCGGGCCTCGTCGACGACCTGGCCGACGGGCTGGTGGCAGCCGAGAGGTCCATCGACGGCGGCGCTGCCGCCGGCGTGCTGGATCGACTGGTGCGAGCGTCGCGGGAGGCGGTCCCATCCACCGCCGACGGGCCGTGAGCGACGAGGGCGCCGAGCGCGCCAATGCCATGGAGGAGCCCCACGAGCACGCCTCGGCGGCGGGGGCACCGGGAGCCAGCGGTCCCGGTGAGGCGGGCTACGAGGGGGAATCGACCATCGGCGACGAGGGAGCGGTGGCAGGGCCGGAGTCCTTCGAGGACCCCTTCGGCCGCCCCGACGGCGAGGCCGCCGGCTAGGGCCTCACTCGAGGGCGTTCCCGACCAGGCCGAGCGGAGGCGCGCCCAGGGCCAGCAGGGCCTCGTGGAAGCGGCGGTGCGAGTACCGGCGTCCCCAGCGGGCCATGGCCTCGTCCCGCAGTTCCAGGATCTCCAGCTTGCCCCACGTGTACCGGCCGTAGGTGGGGTCGTAGCCGGCTCGCCCGGCCTCGGCCCGGGCGGCGGGGCCGCGAAGGAAGCAGTCGGCCTCGAAGCGGGCAGCGGCGTCATCGGTGGACATGGAGCCGGTGTGCACCCCTAAGGCGGCGGCCAGCCGGGTCACCCGGATCAGCGCCTCGATGCACACGCCGACGGCGAAGCGGGGGTCGTCGGCGCGGAAGCCCTCGTCCATCATCAGCTCCTCGCCGTAGTGGGCCCAGCCCTCGATGAAGGCGGACGAGAACAGGGCCCGCCGGACGTCGCCACGAGCCCGGCGCAGCATTCGCCCGTGGGCGTAGTGCCCCGGGGTCACCTCGTGCACCGTTATGGCCGGCAGCGTGGTGCGGCTGAACACGGCCAGCCACTGCTCCTGCTCGGCCTCCGGCCAGGCCGGGTCGGGCGGGGTCACGTAGTACCAGGAGGGGGCGTCGGCCTCGAAGGGGGCGGCCCACGACATCATGGCCATGGCCCAGCGCCTCGACGGGGGCGCGGGGCCGACCAGACACTCCCCGCCCGGCTCCGGGAGTATGTCGCGCTCCACGGTGAAGGCGGTGGCCTCGGCGATCTGAGCGCCGGCCTCGGCGTAGATGTCCTCCGGTGCCGTGGGATGGTCGGCGAGGAGCTCGGGCACGAGCGCCGATGGCGTCGATCCGACCCGGAACCGCTGGCACGCGTCGTGCAGCAGCGCGAGGAGGCGGTTGCGCTCCGCGTCGGCCCTCTCGGCCAGCCGGGCCAGGTCGACGACCATGGCCTCCCCGGCGCCCATCAGCAGTGACAGGTGCTCGGAGCCGAGCGAAGTGTCCGGGTCCCCCTGCTGCGCGGCGCGTTCGAGGTGGGCCACCAGGCGGCTCAAGGCGGAGCGCCCGTCTCGGACCATGGAGTCGTCGTCATCGGTGACTCCGGCACCGAGCCCCCGTGCCGCGGGGAGCAGGGCCCGGGCGACCGGGGCCGCCACCCGGTCGAGGGACTCGATGGCGGCGTCGACGGCCTCGGGCCAGCCGGCGAGGTGGCGACGGCGGGCCTCCTCCCGGTCGGCGGGCGGTGCGTACTGGCGGTCGTAGCACGCCAGGTCGAGGTTGGCCAGGTGGGGGAGCGGGTTGCGCCGGTGCTTCTCCACGACCCCGTACGAAGCGCGCAGGCCGGCCTCGACGGCCGACAGGTGAGCCTCGTCGTGGGCATCGGCCTCGGGTGGGCCGTCACCCAGCCTGGCCACGGCGGAGGAGACACCGGCCGGGGACAGATCTTGCACAACGCCGTCGAGCTCGTGCATGCCCGCGGACTCGCGCGTTGTCGCGACGGTCATGTCGTACACGGCGCCGAGGCGCGGGTTCACGAAGGTCGGAGGCTAAACAAACCTGCACAGGTCGGCCAGCGCTGCGTCCTCTTCTTCACCGTGAGGGTGGTGCTACGGTCCGAGGCCGAGACCGGAGCCGGACGGCTGGCACGATCGGGGAAGGGTGCAGGAGCTTCACTTCGTCGGGTTCACCAGCGATCACGAGGGGTTGGTGTTCAGCCCCGACGAGGACGCCACTTCGGGTGACTACTTCGTCCAGATAGACGAGTACCTGGCCGCCGCCATCGAGCAGCGTCCCGGGGCCAGCACCGACGGCGACGAGGAAGAGCGCGGCCCGGCGGCACCGGCACGGCCCAGGCCGATGCCTGTGCGGGCCCGGCCCAAGCCGGTCAGCGAGCTGAGCCCCAGGGAGATCCAGTCCCGTCTGCGCAGCGGGGTGAGCGTCGCCGAAGTGGCCGAGGAGGCCGGGGTGGCCGAGGAATGGGTGCTGCGCTTCGCCGATCCCATCCGCGCCGAGCAGGCGCGTGTGATCGAGCAGGCACTGGGCCTGACCTTCACCAAGCCCCGGGTGGGTCCTTCCGCGCAACCGCTACGTACCTCCGTGCGGTGGAACCTGGCCGAGCAGGGCGCGCTGCGCGACGACGAGGTGTTCGACGCCGGGTGGAGCGCCTTCAACCTGCATGGCAGCAGCTGGGTGGTGCGCTTCTCGTTCGTCGCCAAGCGCCGGCGCAAGCTCGCCGAGTGGGAGGTGGACCTGCGCGAGGGAGAGCTGACGTCTCGCAACCGCGTGGCCACCGACCTCGGGTACATCGAACCGGGACGGCGGCGCAAGAGACCGCCCGAGCACATCCCCGCCCAACCCCGCCCGCCGGCCCGCCGGGCCAGGCGCGCCGGCGGGACCAGGACGTCGAAGGCGTCGCCCGCCAAGAAGGCCCCGGCGTCGAGGAAGGACGCGGCTTCGAGGGGGGCGGGGGCGAGGAAGGCGGCGAAGAAGGCGGCGAAGAAGGCTGTCGTGGGCAGGAAGGCGGCAGCCACGAAGGCGACGGCCACGAAGGCGGCGACGAGGAAGGCGGCGACCACCAAGAAGGCGCCGTCGAAGAAGACGGCGGGGAAGAAGACGGCGGGGAAGAAGGGGGCGACGAAGAGGGCTGCGGCGTCGAAGAAGGCGGCGGTGGCGACCAAGGTCGCGGCTCCCAAGAAGCGGGCCGCGTCGAAGGCGCCAGCCTCGAAGAAGGCGGCCGCGTCGAGGGGCGCAGCGCCGGCCACCAAGGCAGCGGCGCGCACCCGAGCAGCGGTGAAGAGCCGCCCCCCGAAGGCAGTGGCCACCAAGGCGCCCAATCGGTCCGCAGCCAAGGCACAGAAGACGGCGACCAAGCGTCCGGCGGTGAAGAAGGGGGCGCCTTTCACCAGCGCGGCGCCGGCGGCGGCTTCTCCACCACCTACCCAGGACGCACCGGCCCCGGCCCCGTCCCCGGACAGCCCCCGCCCCGTGGGGGCGTGGCCCGAGCGGCCCAGCCAACTGGCTCCTTCCCCGTCGCCGGTCGCCAGGTCGGACCGGCCCGGCCTGGACGAACCGCCTCCGTCACCAGTCACCATCTCGCCGCCGGAACCGCCCGCCCCCGAGCCCGCCGAGAGCCACGACAGCATCCCCGAGGATCGGCCGGCGTTGGTGATCATGTCCACGCCCGAGATTGGGGAGGTCGAGCCTTCCCCGGAGGGCCGCCGCTGGTTCTCCCGGCAACCGGACCGAGGAGGCAACCCCCCGAGCCATGAAGACTGGTGGGGTTGACCGGGCCGCCGGCGCGCTGGCCTGCGACGGCACGGCCTTGGCGGAGGAGCTCCGGAAGCTGGGCGAGGAGGCGGGGCTCCATGCCTCGGGTGTCGCCTCGGCCGCACCCTTCACCACCACCAGGGGACACCTGGAGGAGCGCAAGGCCGCCGGCCTGCACGGAGGGATGCACTTCACCTATGGCGACCCGGCCCGTTCCACGGACCCCGCTCGAGCCCTGCCCGGTGCCCGGGCCATCTTCGTAGGGGCTCGCTCCTACCGCCGGGCCGAGCCCGAGCGGCCGCCGGGCGCAGGCCTCGGGCGGGTGGCCCGCTACTCGTGGGACGACGCCTACGCCCCGTTGCGCCAGGCCCTCGAGGTGGTCGCGGGCCGGCTGCGGGCGGAGGGATGGCAGGCCAGGGTGCTGGCCGACGACAACGCCCTGGTCGACCGCGAGGCCGCCTACCGGGCCGGCCTGGGCTGGTACGGGAAGAATGCCAACCTCCTGCTGCCCGAGCTGGGCTCGTGGTTCGTGCTCGGGTCGGTGGTCACGGACGCGCCCCTTCCGGTGGAGGAGCGGCCTGTGGAGGACGGTTGCGGCACCTGCACCAGATGCCTGACGGCGTGCCCTACCGGGGCTCTGGTGGCCCCCGGCGTGCTCGACGCCCGGCGTTGCCTAGCCTGGCTGCTGGAGGCGCCCGGAGCCTTTCCCGTCGAGCACCGCCAGGCCCTGGGCGCCCGGGTGTACGGGTGCGACGACTGCCAGGAGGTGTGCCCGCCCAACCGGCTCCACGACCGACGGAGCCCACCGCCTCCGCCAGGGCCCGACGACGAGGCGTGGGTCGGCCTGGTGGAGCTGCTCGAGACCCCGGACGAGGAGCTGCTGGCCCGCTTCGAGCGCTGGTACGTGCCGCGGCGCCAGGCCCGCTACCTGCGCCGCAACGCGCTCGTGGCCCTGGGCAACGTCGGCGACGGCTCCGAGCCCGCCGTGGCCGGTGTCCTGGCCCAGGCCTTGCGCGACCCGGACCCCATCGTGCGGGAGCACGCCGAGTGGGCGGCCCTGCGCCTCGGCCGCCAGGACCTCCTGGAGGGTGGCCCCACCGCGCCGTCGTGAGGCACCTGCTGGTCACCAACGACTTCCCGCCCAAGGTGGGGGGCATCCAGTCCTACCTGTACGAGCTGTGGCGGCGGCTGCCCTCGGACGAGGTGACCGTGCTGACCGCGGACCACGAGGGCTCGGCCGAGTTCGACGCCGGCCAGGAGTACCGGATCGAGCGAAAAGCACGGCCGTTCCTGCTCCCCACGCCCGCCACGCTGGCCCGGGTCCGAGGGCTGGCCGACGAGGTGGGGGCCGAGCTGGTGGTCATCGATCCGGCCCTGCCCCTCGGGCTGCTGGGCCCCAGGCTGGGTCGCCCCTACGCCGTGGTCCTCCACGGCGCCGAGGCCACCGTCCCCGCTCGGCTGCCGGCCGCCCGCCGGGCCCTGGCCCGGGTGCTCGGTGGGGCCGCCCACCTGATCGCGGCCTCCGCTGTTGCCGGGGCCGAGGCCAGGCGGCTCATGGGTGACGCCATACCCCCCACCACCCTGGTCCCACCCGGCGTGGACGTGGAGCGGTTCCGCCCGCTCTCGGCCGAGGAGCGGGAGCAGGCCCGAGCCGACCTCGGGATCGGGACAGACGAGTGCTTGGTGGTGGGCGTGACCCGGCTGGTCCCCCGAAAGGGGATGGACACGCTCGTGGCCGCCGCCGCCCAACTGGCACCCACCCACCCCGGTCTCACCGTTGCCATCGCCGGCCAGGGTCGGGACCGGGAACGCCTCGAGCGGCAGATCGCCCGCCTCGGGGCGCCGGTGCGCATGCTGGGCCCCGTGCCCGAGGACCGCCTCCCCGCCGTGCAC
>JALYHE010000029.1 GCA_030776705.1 Actinomycetota bacterium
CACCCTCGTCCGCACGCTGGTGGAGGCCATGGGTGGGCGGATGTGGCGGGACACGGGCCCGGACGGCGCCTGCTCCCGCTTCACCGTGCCGGTTCCCAACCGGCGCCGGGGCGACGACACCATCACGCTGTGACCTGCCCGTGAGCACGTCGGGGAACGGCGGCCCCCTGCTCCAGGCCAGCGGCGTGACCAAGACCTACCGCAGCGGCGCCTCGGAGGTGCAGGCCCTGAGGGACGTCGACCTGTCGGTGGCGGCAGGGGAGATGGTGGCCGTCATGGGCCCTTCCGGATCGGGCAAGACGACGCTCCTCAACTGCCTGTCGGGCCTGGACGAGATAGACGCCGGCACCGTGGTCATCGGCGGCGAGAGCATCCACCACATGAGCGACGCCCGCCGCACCCATCACCGGGCCGAGGCCATGGGCTTCGTCTTCCAGGCCTTCAACCTCATCCCCGTGTTCAGCGCGGTGGAGAACGTGGAGCTGCCGCTGCTGCTGGCCGGCCGCTCCGCCGCCGCGGCCCGTGCCGCGGCCCGCGAGACGCTCGAACGGGTGGGCTTGGGCGAGCGCCTGGACCACCGCCCCGGTGAGCTGTCGGGGGGCGAGCAGCAGCGAGTGACGATCGCCCGGGCGCTGGCCGGCCGACCGCAGATCGTATGGGCCGACGAGCCCACCGGGAACCTGGACACGGAGACGGCGGGGTCGGTGATGTCCCTCCTGCACGAGCTGAACGCAGACGGCCTCACCATCGTCCTGGTCACCCACGACGAGGAGATCGGCGCCTCGGCCCAGCGCCGCATCGTGGTGCGCGACGGCCAGCTCGTCTCGGACGAGCGGCTGGGCTGACCCTTGCTGCTCGTCGCCCTGCTGTCGCTGCCGTTCCTCTTCGTGCTGGTCCGCAAACCGCTGCTGCGGCGCCTGGCCGTGCGCTACGCCCGCCGCCGGCCCCGTGAGGCCATGCTCGTGCTGCTGGGGTCCCTCCTCGGCACGGCCATCATCACCGGCTCGTTCATCGTCGGGGACACCCTCGACGCGTCCATCCGCCGGTCGGCGTTCACCCAGCTCGGGCCGGTGGACGAGGTGGTGCGGGCCCCTACGACGGAGGCGGCAGCCTCGGTCGAGGAGGCGGCTCGTTCGATGGGCGGCGACGTGGACGGCGTGCTGAGGACCGGGACCGTCGACGCCGCCGTCTCCACGCCAGGCCCGAGCCCCAAGGCCGAGCCCAACGCCCACGTCTACGAGGTGGACTTCGACCTGGCCCGGCGCTTCGGCGGCGACCCCGAGGCCACCGGCGTGAGCGGGCCCACGCCCCGGGAGGGGGAGGCGGCCATCGGCGCCGACCTGGCCGAGACCCTCCAGGCCCAAGTCGGCGACCGGGTGGTGCTCAACGCCTACGGGACCAGGACGGAGCTGACGGTTGCGCGCCAGCTCCCCCGTCTGGGGGTGGCGGGACTCAACTTCGAGCAGACGAGCGAGTCGCCGAGCCTGTTCGTCGCCCCGGGCACCCTTTCTCGTCTCCACGCTCGCGCGCCGCACGGGGCGTCACCGCCCTCGGTCCTCGTCCTCGTGTCCAACAGCGGCGGGGTGCTCGACGGAGCCCTCGGCTCGGACCGGGTGAAGGCCGGCATGGAGCGGGCGCTGGCCGGGGTCCCCGTCACGGTGGAAGCCGTGAAGCAAGACCGGCTGAAGGCGGCCGACGCTGCCGGCAAGGAGTTCGCCGAGCTCTTCGGGGGCATCGGCTTCTTCTCCGTGCTGGCCGGCATTCTGCTGCTCGTGAACATCTTCGTGATGCTGGCCCAGGAGCGGAAGACCGAGCTCGGCATGCTGCGGGCCATGGGCCTCCGGCGGGTGGGGCTGGTGGGATCCTTCTCGCTCGAGGGTTGGCTCTACGCCCTGGTGGCTTCGGCCCTGGGAACGGTGGCCGGGCTGGCCGTGGGCCGGGTCATCGTGGTGGTGGCGGCCGGCATCTTCGCCGCCGGCGACTTCGCCATGGAGCTGCGCTACAAGGCCGACCTGGCCAGCGTCCAGCAGGGCTTCGCCACCGGCTTCGTCATCTCGCTTGCCACAGTGGTGGTGACGTCCGTCTGGGTGTCGAGGCTCAACGTCATTCGGGCCATCCGGGACCTTCCCGACCCGGAGGGCGAAGGGCGCAGATTCCTCTCCCTGGTCGTCGGCGGCGTCGCTGCTCCTGTGGGCGGGGTGCTCACCGCCTCGGCCGTCGGCGCCGACGACCCCTACCTCATCCTGGGCGGACCGGCCATCGCCGGCTTCGGCGCCGTCCTCCTCCTGCGCCGCCTCCTGCCCCGACGGGCGGTGGTGTCGGTGATCTCGCTCGGGATCCTCGTGTGGGGCATCGTGGCCTTCGACCTCTTCCCCGACGCCTTCGAGAACGCCGACATCCCGGTCTTCGTGGAGCAGGGCGTCATCCTCACGGCCGCTGCCGTGGCCCTCGTCTCCCAGAACCAGGCGACAATCGGCGCCTTGCTACGCCGTGTCGGCGGATCGTCCAGCCTGTCCCTGCGTCTGGGCCTGGCCTACCCCCTTGCCAGGCGGTTCCGCACCGGGATGATCCTCACCATGTACGCGCTGGTCGTGTTCACCCTCACCTTCATCACCGTCTTCAGCCATCTGTTCCAGGGCCAGATCGACGACTTCACCCGCGAGGCGTCAGGCGGCTTCGACCTGCGGGTGTCCTCCAACGCCGCCAACCCCATACCGGCCGGCGAGATGGCGGCTATGGACGGCGTGGAGGGGGCCGCCGACATGGCCGTGGTCACCGCCCAGTGGGAGGCCCCCGGGAGCGACGGCTTCGACCCGTGGCCGGTGGCCGGCATCGACCAGGGCCTGGTGGCGAGGGGCGGGCCGGCGCTCTCCGAGAGGGACGCCCGCTATCCCGACGACCAGTCGGCGTACCGGGCCGTGGTGGCCGACCCCTCGCTGGTGGTGGTCCCGGAGTTCTTCCTCGAAGAGGGGGGAGGGGGGCCACCCGAGGAAGCGGTGAAGCCGGGAGACACGGTAAGGCTGCGAGACCCGGTGTCGGGCCGGGCCCGGCAGCTGGCCGTTGTCGGTATCGCCGAGGGCGGCTTCGCCAACGCCTTCGCCTTCACGTCGCGCTCCACGGTCGACGAGGTGTTCGGCCCCAGCGCCACCACCAACACGTGGTACGTGTCAACCGGGCCAGGCACCGACGTGGAGGCCCTGGCCGACCGGATCAACGGCCGCTTTCTCGCCAACGGGGCCGACGCCGAGTCCTTCCGCAAGACGGTGAGCGACAACATGGCCCAGCAGCAGCAGTTCTTCCGGCTCATGCAGGGTTACCTGGCCCTCGGCCTGGTGATAGGCATCGCCGGCCTGGGCGTGGTGATGGTGCGGGCGGTCCGCGAGCGGCGCCGCCAGGTCGGCATCCTCCGCTCGCTCGGCTTCGAGGCCGGCGCCGTGCGCAAGGCCTTCGTGGCCGAGTCCGCATTCGTGGCCTTGGAGGGCATCTCCATCGGCTGCGTGCTGGCCATCGTCACGTCGTGGCGCCTGATCAGCAACGAGACGTTCGGCGAGCTCGACTTCAGCGTCCCGTGGGGCCAGCTGGGCCTGCTCGTGGCAGGCACGTTCCTGGCCTCGATGCTGGCCACGGCCACGCCCGCCCAGCAGGCGTCGCGCATCCGTCCCGCCGTCGCCCTCCGCCTGGCCGACTGACCCCCTTCCCTCCTTCCCGCCGCTTCATGTCGCGAAGATCGACCCCCTGTTGGCACGTCATCGCGACATGAACGGCCGGGGGGCCGGTGGGGACGGTCAGGCCGGGCCCAGGACCTCCTCCACCTGGTCGAACAGCCGGGCCGTGCAGGTGGCCATCTCGACCAGCGGCAGGGCCTCTTCGAGGATGCGGCGGGCCAGGGCCGCGAAGGCGTCGGCCACCGGTCCCTCGCCGAGCGAGGCCGGCCGTCCGGCGTCGGCTCCGGCGGCCAGGCTGGGGTCCAGCGGGATGCTGCCGAGCAGGGGGACTCCCACCTGCTCGGCCAGGCGCTGCCCCCCTCCGGCGCCGAACAGGTCGTAGGACCGGCCGTGGTCACACACGAACGTGCTCATGTTCTCGACGACCCCTGCCACCCGCAGGTAGCCCTTGCGGGCCATGTCGGCGGCCCGGGCCGCCACCTTCTGGGCGGCCAGGGAGGGCGTGGTCACGATGACGACCTCGGTGCGGGGCAGCATCCGTGCCAGGCCCATCTGGATGTCGCTGGTGCCCGGCGGCATGTCCACCAGCAGGTAGTCCATGTCACCCCAACGCACGTCCTCGAGGAAGTGCTGGACGGCCCGGTTGAGCATGAAGCCCCGCAGCATGACGGCCTCGTCCTCGCTCGTGCCCTGGATGGAGCCCATGGACACGACCTTGAGCCTGCCCTCTCCCACCGGCTTCTCGAGGGGGAGGATCTTCTTGGCCTGGGCCGTGACCCGGCCCTCCAAGCCGAGCATGCGGGGGATGGAGAAGCCGCCGATGTCGGCGTCGAGCACGCCCACGGTGAGCCCCCCGGCGGCCAGACGGCTGGCCAGGTTGGCGGTCAGCGAGGACTTGCCGACCCCGCCCTTGCCCGAGGCCAGGGCGGCCACCCGGGTCCGACCCGGGATCTCCGTGCTCGGGGCGTTCTCCCTGGCCTTCCAGCGGGCCCGGGACATGAGGCTCTTCTTCTGCTCGGCCGTCATCTCCCCGAAGTGGACCCGCACGTCGGCCACCCCCCGCACGGCGGCCACCCTGGTCTTCACGTCCTTCATGAGCTGGGCCCGCAGCGGGCAGCCGGCCGTGGTGAGAGCCAGGGTCACGTCCACGGCTCCGACGTCGTCCACTTCGACCTGGCGGACCATCCCTAGGTCGACCACGTTGTCGCCCAGCTCTGGGTCTATGACACCGAGGAGGGCGCCTCGGACGGCGTCGTGCTCGACCATGCTCCCCGAGTTTACAAGGCCTTGCCCTGGTATATTTGAGGGGCATGGACCGCTTCCAGGTGTTCAAGGCCCTGGGCGACAACAGCCGCTACGCGATCTACCTGGAGCTGGCTCGGGCCGAGACGGCCCGCTCCACGTCGGAGATCGCCGACGCGCTGGGCCTGCATCCCAACACCGTCCGCCCCCACCTCGAGCGGATGCGCGAGGTCGGCCTCGTCGAGGTTGAGGTCGACAGCCGGGGGGAGGTCGGTCGGCCCCAGCACCGCTACTCGCTGGTCTCCGACGCTCCGTCCCTCGGCCTGGAGCCACCGAGCTACCCGCTCCTCGCCGGTCTGCTGGCCAACGTGGCCGCCGCCTATGCCCCGGACGCCGACGACGTGGCCGACGTGGGCCGCGACCACGGGCGCCACGTGGCTGCGGCGCGGCTGGAGGCCGGACCCCGCGGCTGCGTGGCCGCGGTGAGCGCCGAACTGGCCGAGACCGGCTTCGACCCCGTCCATCACGAGGACGGGTCCACCACCACCATCGCCTTCAGCCAGTGCCCGTTCCGGAGTCTGGCCGAGGCCTTCCCCGAGTTGGTCTGCCAGCTTCACCGGGGAATGATCGAGGGCATGGTGGACGTTCTAGGGGAGAGGAAGGTCGAGCGCTTCGCCACGCTCGCCGACCGGAACCCCTGCCAGGTGGACCTGGCCGTCCGGTAAGATGTCACGATCCCCCAACGAGGAGGCTTCCTGGTGAGCACCACCGAGACCACTGGCACCGAGGCCACTGGCACCCAAGTCATCTCCCTCACCGACAGCGCCAGCCGCAAGGTGGCGGAGCTGCTCACCATGGAGGGCAACCCCGAGCTGGCCCTGCGCATCGCCGTACGCCCGGGCGGCTGCTCCGGGTACTCATACGAGATGTTCTTCGATTCCGAGCTCGCCCACGACGACATCCAGGCCTCCTACGGCCAGGTGAGGGTCGTGGTCGACCCGGCCAGCGCCCAGCTGCTCACCGGGGCCACCCTCGAGTACAAGGACGGGCTCCAGGGCGCCGGCTTCAGCATCGACAACCCCAACGCCCAGCGCTCCTGCGGCTGCGGGCAGTCCTTCTCCTAAGCCTTCTCCCTCCTCGTAGAGCTCCTGATCCTCGGGCCCGGGCGCGCGCCCCGAGGCGGCTAGCTAACCAGGGCCTGGAGGGCCGTCCTGGCTTCCACCCGGTCGAAGGCGTTGTCCAGGCGGTCCCGCACCACGCCGTCGGCGCCGGCCAGGAAGAGGATGGGCTCGTTCTCCAGTGAGTAGGCCTTCACCGGGTCGGTGAGGGTCTTTCCGTCGAGGGCGGTGTAGATCTCGACGTGCAAGA
>JALYHE010000030.1 GCA_030776705.1 Actinomycetota bacterium
GCCCAGGGCCTGGGTTGAGTACGACCACCAGCTCGTCGAAGGCGGGGTCCACCCCGCCGGCGGGGAAGAGCCAGCGACGGGCGGCCCGCCGGGCGCCCAGGACGTCGGCCCGGCCGGCGGCCGACGACCCGCTGACCTCGAGCGAGCGCCATGCCACCACCGGAACGTCGTTTGACGACCGCACCACGGCCGAGTGCCCCACGCCCTTCGGTATGCGGGACTCGGTGTTCAGGGTGAGCGTGACCCGGTCGCCGGCCGGGACCGTGACCTCGAAGGGCTCGGCGGCCCCTTGGTCGAGGTTGACCTCGACGCTGACCTCGGCCTCACGGGCCCCGGGATTGAACAGCGAGTAGCGCTCGGTGACCGTGTCGCTCGTCAGCCCGTCCGGGAAGTACCACAACCTCCCCGGCGACGGCGATCCCAGTGCCACGGACGCCCCGGCCCGGCCCGGAGCGGTGCGGCCCTGGGACTGGGCCGCGACCAGGCGGCCGGTGCGAACCGCCACCGTGGTGGCGATCGACTCTCTGCGGCGCACTTTCTCGCCGATCTCCTTCACCACCAGGCTGCGGGCCGGGACCACCACGCCTTGGAGGTCGGCGGGCACGGCCCGCCCCTCGTCCGTGCTGAACGCCATGTCAGCGATGGCGTCCTCGGGGAAGGGGTTGAACAGCGACAGAGACAGGCTGGCGTCTCGAGCCGTGGACCCGTCGGCGAACAGCCACCGCTCGGAGCCGGCCGAAGCGCACGGGGTGACGTCGCCGTCCGGGCCGCCAGCCACCACCAGCTCGGCGGCGGCCTGCCCGCCCTCCAGGTCCACGACGGCGGCGGCGCCGGTGCCCGGAGCCAGCGGGCCCAGGGCCACGTCGGCGACCGAGAACGGGGCGACGGTCACCGGGACGGTGCGAACGTGGCCGCTGTTGGCCACGACCATCACGGAGCATCTCGTCTCCTGGCTCCGGGGGTTGGCGACGGTCACCGACGCCGACGCCGTGCCCGCCGCCGTCGCTGTAGCTCCGGTGCAGTACCAGGTGGAGGACAGCGCCGTGCCCGGCGCCGCGGTGGGCATGAGCGAGCCCTCCTCGGCCGGCCGGGCCGGCCTGGGCGGGCTGGACCTGGTCTGGTCGACCAGGGCGCCGACCACCAGGAGGCCGGCCACCAGGGCCACCAGTGGGGCGCGGCCCGGCGTCACTCCGCCCGCCGGCGGCTGGCCAGGCGCTGGACCAGGGCCAGCCACAGCACGACCTCGAAGGCCACGGCCGGGTAGCGCCAGGGGGAGCTGCGATGGCGCAAGGTCGCCCCTCCGGTGGCCGGGGCGGTGAAGGCGTTGGCCCAGCCGAACGCAGGTCGGCGGGGAGCCGTGCGCCCGGCGACGCGCAGCTCCCAGCGGCGCGTGCCGGCCTCGGACAACATCACCACGTCGCCCTCCCGGAGCCGGCCCTCGTAGCGGCCACGGGATCGCTGGCGGGGAAGCACGAACGGCGAGCCGGCCAGGTCCACCTGCGCCATCGAAGCCAGCCCCTCCCCCCTGCTGGCCTCGGCCGCCTCGGGGCCCAGCCGGGCCCGACCCGGTGCCCACGCCGCGTTCTCGTAGACCAGCAGGGCGCTGTCGCTCTTGAGCTGCTTGAGGTCGACCTGGGCGTCGAGGGCGGCCGCCACGTCTGGAGGAACCGGGAGCGGAGGAGACTCCGTGTCGGCGGGCGCGGCCCGGCTGGGAGCCACCACGTAGCGCACCGCCATGGGCGCCAGCAGCCGGCCCAGCCTGGTGGTCCCCCGGCGCCGGGCCACCGTGACGGCATCGGCCAGCAGGTGGGCCTGCCCCGGGCTGGCGCCCGGCCACGCTGCGGTGGCGTCGGGCGGGCCGTCGCGAGAGGTGGCGTAGCTCAGGCCTTCCTCCAGCCGCCAGGAGCCCAGCGGCAGGGCCTGGGGGTCACCCAGCCACAGGACCCGGAAGCTGCCCTGGGCCCGCTGCTCGGGCATGTAGGACAACAGCTCGTAGAAGTCCTGGTCGGGCATCCCCCACCGCCCGCCCGCGGCCGTGGACAGGACCGGGAGCACGCCCAGCAGGGTGGCGACCAGGGCCGTGCCGGAGAGGAGCTGTCGCCATCCGAACCGGTAACCGGGCACGTCGGCCTCGAACGCCACAGTGCCCAGGGCCACGGCCAGGGCAAGGGCCAGTGCCGCCGGAGCCAGGATGGCTTCCACCGGTGGCAGCGGGAGCGGGAACCAACCCCGGCCGCCGAGCCAGCCCGCGGCCCAGCAGGCCAGCGCCAGCCCCCAGAACCGGGCGGCCCAGGCCAGCCGCCAGTCCCGCCCCACGAGCAGCGGCAGGGCGGCGGCCACCACGAAGACCCAACCGATCGGGGCGTCGCCCAGCGGGCCGGTCTGGAAGCGCAGCAGGGACCCCCAGGCGAAGCCGCCGGCGGGCGCCCCGAGGTCCCCGGTGAGGGCCGAGAGCTGGGCGCCGGAGCGCAGGAAGGTCAGCGTCCAGGGGAGCAGGAGCACGGCCGCGACGCCGACGCTGGCCAGGGCCACGGCCAGCGCCCGGCGAGCTTCGCCGGCGCCCCCACCGAGCGCTCCCCCGACCACGAGGCCGGCCGCGGCGAGGACGGCCATCAGAACCACGGAGGGGGCCAGGGCGGCCCCCACCGCCAACAGCAGGCCCAGCGCCAGCACGTCTCGGGCGAGGGTGGGTCGGGGCTGGTCGTCGCCGAAGGGCTCGATGCCGGCGACCCGCAACAGCCGGCTCAGGACCCACGGTGCGGCGGCGTAGGCCACCAGCCCGCTCAGGCGCCCTCGGGCCATGGCGTTGTAGGCCAGCGGCACGCTCCCGTACACCACCAGTGCGGCCAGACAGGCGCGCTGCGAGCCCAGCGGCCGCGCCAGCCGATAGGCGCCCACGGCGCCGAGGGGCAGGGCGGCCACCACCAGGGCGGTCTGCAGAAGCCCCGCGTTCCCTCCGAGGACCAGCGTCCCCAGGCCCAGCAGGGCGAATGCAGGAGGAGCGGGGCCCTCTGCCCCGAGGCCCACGTCCCTCCAGCTCGACAGGAAGCGGCCCAGTAGGGCAGTGGCGCTGTCCGGGAAGGGCACCAGCTCGTTGACGGCCGGGACGCCTCCGCTCAGCAACTCACGGCTGCCGGCCAGCAGCACCAGGACGCCGATGGCGCCGACCAGCAGGGGCAGGCGGATGTCCCGGCCCTGGCCGGGCCGGGGCCCGGCGGCCAGCCGCCCGGCGAGGGCACGAGGCCGCCAGTGCTCGCCCGTGAGCTGGGCTCGGACGAAGGCGGCGAAGCGAGCCAGGTCGCGCGACTGCAGGTCTCG
>JALYHE010000031.1 GCA_030776705.1 Actinomycetota bacterium
CCAGTGGCCGGCGCTCTGATTATTATAAAGCAGGCCGAGCGCTTCGGGCGGCGCCGGGTGCTCGTTTTCGACCTGGTGGCCACACCGGCCGCCCTGGCCCTCTACGCCATCTCCCCCTCGGTCACCACGGCCGTCCTCGCCCTGGGCCTGGTGGGAGCCCTCTACATCGGCATCCTGTCCGGGCTCAACTCGGTCGTGCAGCTGCGGGCGCCCGCCGAGTTCCGGGCTCGGGTGCTCAGCCTCTTCCTGATGGCTCTCGGCGTCATCTACCCGCTCGGGGCTCTGGCCCAAGGAGCGGTGGCCGACGTGATCGGTCTGGCCGACACCACCGTGATCGCCGGCGTGGTCATGGTCGCCGTCATCGCAGGCCTGGGCCTGTTCCGGCCCGACCTGCTGCGCACGCTCGGAGATGCCCCCGGCGAGCCCGCCGTCGCCGAGGGCAGCACCGCCGCCGTTCCCACCCGCTGACCACTCGGTTACCGCGCCGTCGGGCGCTTAAGCCAGGGGGTCGGCGAAGGGGTCCTGCACCAAGGGCTTGGACTCGGTCTGCTCCTCCGCCTCACCGTAGGCGGCGTAACCCGTCCGCTCGAGCTCCTGGGCAAGCTCGGGCCCGCCCGACACGGCGATGCGCCCCTGCGACAGCACGTGCACGGCATCCGGGCGCAGCTCGTGTAGGACCCGGCTGTAGTGGGTGATGGCCAGCACTCCCAGGTTCGACTCGGAGGTGGCCGCCTCGATGCGGCGGGCGATCGTCCTAAGGGCGTCTACGTCGAGGCCCGAGTCGATCTCGTCGAGCACGGCGAAGCGGGGCTGGAGGACTCCCAGCTGGAGCGTCTCGTTGAACTTCTTCTCGCCGCCCGAGAACTCGACGTTGAGGGGCCTGGTGAGCAGCGCCCGGCTGAAGCCGATGCGCCCGGCCTCGGCCCGCACCAGCTCACCCACCTGGGCCCGGTCGCGGCCCTGGGCCGCGAAGGACTCCTCCATTGCCTCCTGCAGGCTCACCCCCGGCACCTCGATGGGGTACTGCATGGCCAGGAACAGCCCGGCCTGGGTCCGCTTCCACGTGGGCAGGTCCAACAGCTCCTGGCCGTCGAGACGCACGCTGCCGGCCTTGACCTCGTAGCCGGGACGGCCCATGAGGACGTGGGCCAGAGTGCTCTTGCCCGAGCCGTTGGGCCCCATCACGGCGTGGACCTCGCCGCTGGAGATCCGAAGGTCGACCCCGCGCAGGATGTCACGCCCGGCCACGCCGGCACGGAGCCCTGATATCTCCAGCGTGCTCATCGCTGTCCCACCGGGGTCACGGGAGGGTCACCATCACGTCGCCGTCATCCACCTTCACCTCGTACACGGGGACGGGCTTGGTGGCGGGCAGGGACTGGGGCTGGCCGGTGACGAGCGAGAAGGTGCTGCCGTGCTTCCAGCACTCGATCTCCAGGTCCTCGCCGAAGACCTCTCCCTCGGTCAGCGAGAAGTTGGCGTGGCTGCACCGGTCACCGATGGCGTAGAAGTCGTCGCCCACCCGGACCAGGGCGATGCGGTGGCCGGCCACGTCGCACCGGCGGGCCTCCCCGGGGGCCAGGTCATCGACGGAACACAGCCGCTCGGAGCGGGTCACGCCTGCGGGCCTTCCAGCTTGGCCGCCACCGAGCGGCGCAGGGGCTGGCGAAGGCCGGGGATGGGCACGTCCTCCACGACCTCCTCGAAGAAGCCGAGCACGACGAGGCGCTCGGCCACGTGGGGCGGCAGGCCCCGAGCCTCCAGGTAGTAGCGGTGGTCCTCGTCGATGGGCCCGACGGCTGAGGCGTGGCTGCAGCGGACGTCGTTCTCCTCGATCTCGAGGTTGGGCACCGAGTCGGCATGGGCCCCGTTGCTGAGGACCAGGTTGCGGTTGGTCTGGAAGGCGTTGGTGCCGGCGGCGCCCTTCCGGATGCGGATCAGGCCGCTGTACACGGCGTGGGACTGTTCCTCCACGGCTCCCTTGAACAGGAGGTCGCTCATGGTCTTGGGGGCGTCGTGGTCCTGAAGGGTCCGGAAGTCGTGCATCTGCCGGCCGTCGCCGAAGTAGGCGGCGCGCAGGCGGCTCGTGCTGCCCTGGCCCTCCAGCCGGGAGTCGGTGCTCACCCGGGCGTAGTCCCCCCCCAGGGCGACGAGGAGGGAGCTCAAGGTGGCGTCCCGAGCCACCCGGCTGGCCTGGTGCCCGAGCTGCCACACGCCCCGGCCCAGCTCCTGCACGCCCACGTAGGAAAGGTTGGACGCCTCGCCGGCGTGGAGCTCGACGACGGGGTCGGTCAGGGCGATCAGGTCGTGGGGTGAGGCCACGTACTCGAACACGCTCACCTGCGCGGCCGGGCCGGTGTGGACGACGAGTTGCGGGAACACGGCGCCGGCGACGGCATCGACCCAGTTGACGACCACAATGGGCCGCTCCACGGCAACGCCCTCGGGCACCCGCACGACGGCCACGTCGGCCATGAAGGCGGTGTTCAGTTCCACGAACGGGTCGCTGGCGAGCAGGGACGAGCCAACCAGGTCCTCGCTGCCGGCGGTGGCGTCCAGGGAGCCGGCCACCACGCCCCGCCGCTCGAGGGCAGGCTCCAGCTCGGCGTGGGTGACGCGGCCGTTGCGCACCACCACCAGGCCGGCCCGGTCCCCCACCGCTTCGACTATCGGGCCCAGGGCGGAAGGCAGCCCCGGCTCGGCGCCGCCGTCGGCGAGCACCGGGGAGTAGGCGTCCAGGTCGAGCTGGTCGATGCGGCTGTAGCGCCACACCTCCTCCGCCTCGGTGGGCAGGTCGGCGGCCTCGAAACGCTCGAAGGCGGCGCGGCGACGGGCTCGCAGCCACGGCGGGCCGGGGAGTGACGACGAGGCGTCTGCGCTGAACTGGCTGAGGGAAGGGCTCAAGAGGGCACTCGCGGCTCGGGGGCCGGATCGGCCCCCGCTGGCCCGATCCTAGCCGGCGGTGGGCGGGCCGGAGCCGGGCCGAGACGCCTTGTCGGAGGCGCCGGCCCCGCTCAGCGGCGGCGACGGAACAGACGCCTCCATCGTGGTTCTCGGGCCCCCTCCCGCTTCAGCTCCGCCTCCTCCAGGGCCTCGGGGCCCACGGCGTTGACGATGTCCTCGGCCTGGTCGAGCAGGGCGGCGGTGTCCTGGTCCAGGCGGGGCGGGTCCTCGGGAAGGTTCTTGCGGGCCAGGCTGCCCTGGGTCCAACCGGCGTCGAAGCCCCGGACCTCGTACTTCGGGCAGTCGTCGGGGCAGCGCCAGGGTGCCTCGGGGGCCAGGTCGAGCCGACACATGTGCACCGTCTCCCCGGACCGGTAGGTGCGGGTCTCGTAGTGCCGGCAGTCGGTGCGCATGGGCATGGCGCCAATCGTAGGGCCCTTGGGACGGGCCCAGGTTCACGCCCGGGTCGGCATGCGCCGGGCGGGGTGGCCCTCCTAGCCGACCGAGCCCTCCATCTGCAGCTCGATGAGGCGGCTCCACTCCAC
>JALYHE010000032.1 GCA_030776705.1 Actinomycetota bacterium
ACTCCTCGAAGCCGTCGGTCTTCTCTACCTCGCCGGCCCTGGAGGCGAAGCGGGCGGCCAGCTCGTCGCCCCGCCCCGCCGGCACGGTGATGGCGTTGATCCGCACGATGGACATGGGCCGATCTTCGCACGCCGGGGCGGGCCCGGGGCCGGCCGGCCCGTCAGCCGTCCAGGCCCTCGAAGAGGCCGTGCTCGCGCCGCTCCGGACGAGCGCCGTGGCGGACGAACCATTCCTTGCCCCAGGTGGCGGCGAAGGCCTCGGGCGGCATGGCGAGGAAGAACGAGGTCTCGGCGATCTGGCTGGCGTGGGCGGCCATGGCGGCCCGCTTCTGCTCGAGGTAGTCGGTGACGTCGACCTCGGTGGTGATGAGGTGGGCGGGGGTCCCGAACTCCCCGGCGTCGACCTCGGGGACCTCGATCCCCATCTCCGTGGCCCGGGCCAGGAGGTCCATGAGGTACTCACGGTCGGCCGTGGCCTCGTACACGCGGGGCGTCCCGGCCAGGTCCGCGGCCCGGAGCCCCACCCTGTGCACCTGGATGTGGTCGGGGTGGCCGTAGTTCCCGTTCTGGTCGTAGATCGTGAGGACGTCGGCCTTCTCCTCCACGAGGATGGCGGCCAGCCGTCTCGCCGCTTCTTCCTGGTCCGCCCTCCAGAAGGAGCCGGGGGCGTCGTTCTCCGGCGTGCCCATCATCCCCGAGTCCCGGTAACCGAGGAACTCGACCCTGCTCACGCCGAGGATGCGGGCCGACTCGTACGTCTCCCGGGTGCGCCGCTCCTCCAGGGCCTCGCCCGGGCCCAGGAAGCCCTCGGCCACCTCTCCCCGCTCGCCGCGGGTGGCCACTACGAGCACCACGCGGTGCCCCTCGGTCGCGGCCTTGGCCATCGTCCCTCCCGAGATGATGGCCTCGTCGTCGGGGTGGGCGTTGAAGCTGACGAGGGTGGCCATGTCACGTGCTCGCCGGCCTACCGGCGCTGCCCCCCGCCGGCCCTGGCGGCGTTGGCCACGACGGAGTCCACGATCGTGGGCCACACCGCGGGTGGAAGGTCGTGTCCCATCCCCTCGATCATCACCAGCTCGGCGCCGGGGACGGCCTTGGCCGTGGCCTCGCCCCCGCTCGGATGGACCAGTACGTCGTCGGTGCCGTGCACCACGACGGTGGGAAGGGTGAGCCGGGACAGTCCCTCGGTGCGGTCCCCAGAGACGATGACGGCGCAGAGCTGGCGGGCCGTGCCCTCGGGGCAGTGGGCCCGGTCGTAGCACCGACCGGCTTGCCGGCGGCGGTCGTCGTCGTCGACCGGATAGCGGCGGGAGCCCAGGACCCGGTGGGCGGCCACGTCGCCCTCCACGAACTCCTCGCGGGTGGTGGCCGCCGGACGGGCCAGGACGGCCAGTCCCTCGGGCGTCGGCTGGCCGACCGTCGGGTCCCCGGTGCTGGAGCTGATGCATCCCAGGCTGAGCGTCCTCTCGGGGTGGCGGATGGCCATGGCCTGGGCGATCATCCCGCCCAGCGAGCGGCCCACCACGTGGGCCGCCTCCATGCCCAGGGCGTCGAGCAGGGCGGCAGCATCGTCGGCCATGTCGTCGAGGGTGTAGGAAGCGCTGGAGGCGTCGCCGAAGTACGCGGCAACGGGATCGGGCTCCGGGCCCCCCTCGATCTTGGTGGACAGGCCGCAGTCCCTGTTGTCGAAGCGCACGACCAGGAAACCCCGCCCGGCCAGCTGGTCGCAGAACGGGTCCGGCCACCCGATCAGCTGCCCGCCGACTCCCGCCACCAGGAGCAAGGGCGGGCGATTCGGTTCCCCGATCGTCTCGTACTCGATGTGGATGCCATTGGCCTCGACCCGGGGGATGGACCTCAGCGTACGCCGAGGCCGACACAGCGGCGGCGTGCAACACTCCCCCCATGACGGACCTGGACCTGCCGGCCCGGTTCCGCTTCGGCGTGGCCATGGCCGGGTTCCAGGCCGAGGGTGGCTACAACGGTCGGGGGCAACCGGCCAACAACTGGCTGTGGTGGGAGGCTCAGCGCCGCGCCGCGCCGGTTGCCGCCTCCCCCGGCTTCTGGCACGGCTACGAGCACCACCTCGACGCGGCCGTGGCGGCCGGCTGCAACGCCTTCGGCGTGACTGTCGAGTGGGCCCGCTGCGAGCCCGTCGACGGCACCGTCGACCAATCGGCCCTCGACCACTACGCGCGGATCCTCGACGCCTGCCACGACCGCAAGCTGCGCCCTCTGGTCGTCCTTCACCACCTCGGCCACCCGGCCTGGCTCGGGGTGGACTTCTGGCTGCAGCCGGACGCGCCGGAGCGCTTCCAGCGCTGGGTCGAGATCGCCGTGGAGAGGTTTGCGGGCCGGGCCTCGCAGTGGCTGACGATCAGCGCCATGAACCGGCAGGCCATCCAGTCCTACTTGCTCGGCCGGTGGCCACCGGGGCGTCGCTTGGACGTGGCCGCCACTGTGCGGGCCCTCGATCACATGCTGGCCGCCCACGTCCTCGCCTACGAGACGCTCAAGGCCCGCCAGCCCCACGGCGTGGTGGCGGCCAGCACCTCCCCCTTGTCCGTGTACGAGCTGGACCGCCTGGTGGTGGACGTCCTGCTCAGCCGCAGCCACGGGATCAGCCGCCACGAGCTGCGTCCCTGGCTCCTGGACCGGCGGTCCCGCTACGAGCAAGGATGCCCACGCCCCCGAGCGGTGGAGAGGCTGCTGCGCAGGCGAGTCGCCGCCGCCGTCCCCCTGGAGCGGGCCCTGGCCCGGGCCGTGGCCGCCGTCCACGAGAGCCCCTGTGAACAGGCCCTGGACGTGGTGGCGCTCCACTACGCCGAGCCGGTCCGCCCTGGCGACGAGCGCTTGATGGAGGACACCGCCGCACTGGCCCGCTCCTCCGAGGTCAGCCGAGAGACGGGCCTGGAGGTGTGGATCGCGGACCACAGCACCCGAGCCGCGGTCGAGGCCCCGGGCGCCCGCCGCCTCTCGGACGAGGCGGTCGGCACCGTGGTGGCCGCCCGGCGGGCCGGCGTGCCGGTGAGCGGCTACTTCACATCGGCCCCCGTCGGGGCGATCTGACCGCAGCGGTGTGAGCCGGCCCCGCGCTCACCCCAGCTTGTCGGCCACGCTGCCCGCCGAGCGCAGGGCCGTCCCGTCCGCGCCGGCCGTCGTGTAGTGGAAGGTAGGGCGGCGCACGGCCTCGTCGAGCAGGTCGTCCAGCAGTCTCCTGAAGGGGACCTCCGGGTCGACCCATAGGTACTTGGCCAGTGACCCGGGAACGGCGTTGACCTCGTTGACGAACAGCTCCCCGTCGGTGCCCAGGAAGTCGATCCGGGCCACTCCCCGCAGACCCACCGTGCTGGCCACGGTGGTGGCCATGTCCCGGATGCGCCCCTCCACGTCTGCGGAGAGCCGGGCCGGGACCTCCCGCGGCGCGGTCGCCATCCCCTCGGCTCCCACGTACTTGTCCCGGTAGCCGAGGATGTGGCCCGAGCTCGTCTGGCGGACCGGCCTCTCGATGGCGGACAGCTGCAGCTCGGGCCAGGACCGCACCGCCACGTTGAGGTCGGACGCGCCCGGGCGGTAGGGCTCCACCACCGCTCCCGCCCGCAGGTGAGGGGACGAGCGAAGCAGAGCGGCGGCGGTGTCCGCGTCCGATACGACCTCGATGCCGATGGAGGAGCCACCGAAGCGGGGCTTGACGATGTAGGGCCCGGCGAAGGGAGGCGGCTGGTCGGCGGCCAGGAGGACCCGTGGGAGCGACGGCAGCCCGGCGCCGCGCACCACGTGACCGAAGGCCAGCTTGTCCATGGCGAGGGCCGCGCCGGCCACGGTGGGCCCGGTGTAGGGGATGCCGGCAAGGTCCAGGGCGGCCTGCAGGGTGCCGTCCTCGCCCGGGCCACCGTGACAGCAGTTGACCACGGCGGACACCTCGAGGGGGCGCCTCTTTCCCACCAGTCCCTCTCCCGCCACCAGTCGCAGCTGGGCCGACTTCCGGGGGACGCCCTCCACGAAGTCCCGTGCCTCCAGGCCAGGGTCAACGTCCCAGAAGTCGCCGGTCTTGGCCCAGTACACGGCGGTGGCGTCCCCGAGGGCGCGCACCACCGGCAGGCCGGTGACGATGCTCACGTCGTGCTCGGGCGAGGGGCCCCCGAAGACGACGGCGGGCCTGGCCGTCACCGCGCCGGCGTCATGGGCGACGTGCTCCGGTCGGGCATCTCGACGGCTCACCCTAACGGGCCCGCCATGCCGTTCATGTCGCGAAAGCGGGCCAACAGGGGGTCGGTCATCGCGACATGGACGAGGGGCTGTGGCGGCGTCAGGCCCAGATGGCAGCGGGCCAGCCGTCCAGGTCCTCGGGCGGTGCCGGATGGGAGACGGCGTCGCCGGCCGCGACGCGCCGTGCCGTCCATGCCGCGGCGGCGGCGTCGACGACATCGTCGACGCCGGCGACATCGCCGGCCAGGCCCAGGTCTTCCGGCAGCTCGATGCCGTTGGCGGCCAGGAGGGCCAGGCGCTCGTGGACCCCCCTCCACGTCTTCTTCGAGCTCGCCAGCGGCCTCCCAGCCATGACCGCGAAGCTCACCTCGGGATGGACCTCCCGGACGTCGACGGCGGCGGCGCGGGCCCACGCGTCCACCTCCAGCACCCTCGAGCGCAGCGCATAGGCCTGAGCACTCGTGCCGACGCCGGTGGCGGCCCGGGACACGGCGATGGCGTCGGCCAACGTGGCCGCTTCGAGGGCGGCCCGCACGGGTGTGGGGAAGATCGTCGAACGCCTGGGGCCGAGGAGGCCACGGGCGGCCACGTCCGCGGCCCGGTGACCTGACCGCGCAAGCCCGATCGGCACGTCCACGGCCACGACCTCGACCGGGCCGAGGGAGTTCAGCACCGAAGCGATCGTCGGTCCCGCCGCCGCCGACGTCTCCGCTTCCGACAGGGCCAGGCCCACCCAGCCGCCTTTGCACCCGTCGATGCCGGCTACGCGCCCGCCGTGCATGCTCCTCACCGCCTACGGGAAGTGGTCGGGCAGGTCGTTCTCGTAGAGCACGACGTCGCCCTCGGCCACGTGGTCACGAACCCAGGCCACCGCCTCGTCCCTCGTGTCGACTACCACCACCTCGGCCGGTCCCTCGCTCGCCCCTTCCAGGAGGGCCCGCCGGTTGCTGTGCCCCACCACCACCAGGTGCGAGCAGGCGGCCGCGGCCGCAGCGGCGAAGGAGGCGTTCTCGGCGTCCTGGCGGGGCCCCAGCTCCACCATGCCCGGTGTCACCACCACCTGCTTGCCGGCGGGAGACGAGTGGGCGGCCAGGACGGCGAGGGCCCGGGCCGCCCCGGCCGGGTTGGCGTTGTAGGTGTCGTCCACCACGACGGCTCCGCTCGGGCCGGCGCCGACGCTGAGGCGGTGCTCGGCGGTAGGGAGAGAAGCCAGGCGGGCGGAGATGACGTCGTCGGGCACCCCGAGCTCGGCGGCAACGGCCACGGCACAGGCCACGTTGGAGGGCGCTGCGTCCACGTCGTGGAGGCGCCCGACGGGCCGGCCACCGACGCACACCTCCCCGTGCACTGCGCTGACGTCGGCAGCCGCCGAGGTGCCCGAGCACCGCACCACCCGCTGGCCGGCGTCGGCCCGCTGCTCGGCCAGGCGCTCGAGGAGGGGATGGTCCACGTTCAGCACTCCCACCTCCGCCCCCTGCAGGATCTCCGACTTGGCCTCGGCGATGTCCTCCTCGCTGCCCATGCGCTCGAGGTGCACGGGACCGATGGCGGTGATGACGGCGACGTCGGGTCGGCACCAGGAGCACAGCTCGGCGATCTCGCCCTTCCCGTAGGTGCCCATCTCGGCGACGAAGACCTCGGTGCCGGGGGTGAGGTGCTCGTTCACGGCCCGGGCCAGTCCTGCCCGGTTGTTGAAGCTGGCCGGGGTGGCGACCACCGAGCGGGTGGCGCCGACCAGGTGGGCCACGTACACCTTGGTGCTGGTCTTGCCGTACGAGCCGGTGATGGCCACCACGGTCGGCCTCACCTGCTTCAGGCGCCGGGCCGCCCGCCGCACGAAGGGCTGCACCAAGCGGCGCTCGAGCGGCGCCGTGACCGCCAGTGCAGTGTCCACTAGCAACGGCGTCAGGGCGGCCAGCAGCACGGACGTGGCACCCGGTCGACCGGCCAGCCACCCGACGAGGAAGGCGAGGAGGTGCAGCGCCGCCCACACGGCCGCCAGCGTGCGGAGACGACGGGTCCAGGCCAGCTTGGACGTCCGGCCCCGCAGCGACAGCCCGAGGGGCCCGGCCGCCACGGCGGCGGCGGCCGCCATTCCGAAGGGCGGGTACGGGAAGCACAGGCCGGCGCCGGTGGCGGCGGCGGCGACGAGGGCCTTGTTGGTTCCGGTCAGCCACCAGCGCCGGGCGAAGCGGGTGACGGACCCGGCCAGGTAGTGCTCCCTCTGGGCCACGCGTAGCCACCGCAGGCCGGACAAGGCCGCGGCCACCAGGCCGGCGGCGGCGAGGACGACCTCCACCAGCTACAGCCGCGACCGCAGCTGCCGCTCCACGGCGGCCCGGAGCTCGGCTGGGGCGCTGAGTGGTGTGAGGTGGCCGGCGCTGGGCACCACCGTCAGCGACGCCTTCTCGAGCATTCCGACGGCGGCCTCGGCCACGGCGAGGGGGACCTCGGCGTCGTCGTCGGCCCATACCAGCTCGGTGGGGCAGGTGATGGCGGCCAGCTGCTCCTCGTAGGTCTCGTTCACCACACGGACCAACACCTGGCGCATCACCCCTTCTGCCGCCCTGTAGTCGGCAGACCCGTACCGCCGCCGAAGGGAGCCCATGGCCCGCTCGCCGAGCAGCCCCCGCCGGTGAAGGACCCGGCCGGCCCGGTAGACCAACGCGGGCTTGGTCGGTGACGACCCCGGCCGGCGCAGCAGCGGGACCCCGGTCAGTACCAGCCCGGCC
>JALYHE010000033.1 GCA_030776705.1 Actinomycetota bacterium
GTGCCCGGCCACCCGGACATGGTTATCCTCGTCGGCTCGACCCCGGCGCTGGACCTGGCCGACGAGATCGCCGAGACCTTCGACGGCATCGCGTCCACGCTGGAGCTCCTCCCCGCCTAGCCCTCCATGCCCTCCGTGCCAGGTCCGGGCCCCGACGACCCCGACGGGGACTACTCCGCCAGCCAGAGCACCCGGCGTGCTTGGGCCGCCGCCCAGCGGTACCGGTGGCCGGTGGTCAGCGGGTTGCTGGTGCTGGCCGTCGCCCAGCTGTTGGCGGCGGGCCCGGGTGGTCTCCCGCTGGTTGTCGGCCTGGCCTTGGCGGTGGTGGTCGGAGGCGTGTTGCTGGTCAAGGGCGTGGCCCGTTGGCGGCTGGATCACCTGGCCCCCGGCACCCTCTGGACGGGCTCGGCCGCGCTCGAGGTGGCGGACCTGCGCGCCAGCCGCAAGCTGGAAGCGAGCGCACCCCGGTCCGGATTCCTCACCGCCTTCCTGCTCACCTATGGCCTGGCGCCGGGCGTGCTGGTCTTGGAGGAGGAGCGGGTGAGGTGGCGGCCGGGCCGGCTGGCCCGCTGGTCCGGTGCCTCGCCGTGGGAGGTGGGGCGGGGCCACCTGGTGGCCGCCGAGGTGGGGAGCCGGCGAAGCCTTCCGGGACCGACCGGGCTGTGGCTGCGCCTGTGGCTCTCGGACCGCTCAGCGGTCTCGATGCAGCTGGTGACCCGTCAGGGCCTCGAGGCGGCCCTCGACCGACTGGGCCTGGGCCACCGCCGGGTCTGGCCGTCATGAGCCTTCATGTCGCGAAGTAGTGCCAGCAGGGGGTCGACTTTTGCGACATGGACGATCCTCACGGCGGGCGCCCACGCTCAGGCGGTGACGTCGCCGCCCAGGTAAGCGGCCTTCACCGACTCGTCGTGGAGCAGCGAGGCGGCGTCGGCGGCCTTCACCACCCGTCCCGTCTCCAGCACGTAGGCGCGGCTGGCCCGCTGCAGGGCCTGGGCTGCGTTCTGCTCCACCAGCAGGATGGTGGTGCCCTGGTGGTTGATCTCGGTCACGATGTCGAAGATCTGCGTGACCAGCTTGGGCGCCAGGCCCATGGACGGCTCGTCGAGCAGCACCATCTTGGGCCGGGCCATGAGGGCCCGTCCGATGGCCAGCATCTGCTGCTCGCCGCCCGACAGCGTCCCGCCCGCCTGCCGGCGGCGCTCGGCCAGGCGGGGGAAGAGGCCGAACACGCGGTCGAGGTCGGGGGCCGCGGCCCGCCGGTCCCGGGCGGTCCTGGCGTAGGCGCCCATCTCGAGGTTCTCCATCACGGTCATCCCGGGGAAGATTCCCCGGCCCTCGGGGGCCTGGCACAGCCCCAGCTCCACGATGCGATGAGGCGGCATCCCGACGATGTCCTGTCCCTCGAAGCGGACCCGCCCCGACGTCACCGGTCGCAGCCCTGACACGGTCTTCAGCGTGGTGGTCTTGCCTGCTCCGTTGGCGCCGATGAGGGTGACCACCTCGCCTCGCTCCACGGACAGGGAGACGCCCTTCAGGGCCTCGACCTGGCCGTAGTGGACGCGGACGTCCTCGAGCTCAAGGAGCATCGGCCGGCGCCCCGAGGTAGGCCTCGATGACCCGAGCGTCCCGCTGTATGTCACCGGGCGGGCCCTCGGAGATCTTCTCTCCGAAGTCCAGCACCGCCACCCGGTCGCACAGGTTCATGACCACGCTCATGTCGTGCTCGATGAGCACCACGGTGAGCCCCGAGTCGCGGATCTTGGCGATGAGGCCGATCAGCGACCGCTTCTCCGAGGGGTTCATGCCGGCTGCCGGCTCGTCGAGCAGGAGCACCTGTGGGCCGGTGGCCAGGGCCCTCGCCACCTCCAGGCGGCGCTGGTCGCCGTAGGAGAGGTTGCGGGCCTGCTCGCCCGCCCGCTCGCCGATCCCGACGTACTCCAGCAGACGCTGGGCCTCCTGCCGCCCCTCGGCCTCCTCCCGGCGGTGCCGGGGAAGGCCCAGCACGGCGCCGGGCACGCTGGTGCGGTGGCGGGCATCGGTACCCACCACCACGTTCTCGACCGCCGTCATGTCGGGGAAGAGCCTGATGTTCTGGAAGGTGCGGGCCACGCCGGCGCGGGTGATGCGGTGAGGCTTCCTGCCCGCCAGCGAACGGCCCGAGAGAGTGACGCTGCCGCGGTCCGGTCTGAAGACGCCGGTCACGCAGTTGAAGAGGGTCGTTTTGCCGGCCCCGTTGGGTCCGATGATGCCGAAGATCTGCCCCTGTTCCACGGCTAGGGACACGCCGTCCAGAGCCACGATCCCCCCGAACTCCATGGTCAGGTCTCGAAGCTCGAGGACGGGTGCCTCGGCCGGCTCCTGCTCCACGGAGGCGGGGACGGCCTCGAGGTCCTCGGCGGGGGGGGAGGGGGCCTCCCCGGCCGGGGCGGGGGGCCGGTCGAGCTCGGTGGCCCGCTCGCCGGCGGCCGGAGAAGCCGGGGTCTGCTCGCCCGCCTCGGCCAGCTCCGCGGCCCGCTGCCGGCTGGGAAGCAGTCCCTGGGGACGGAAGACCATCATGGCTACCAGGGCGGCCCCGAACAGCAGCACCCGGTACTCGGTGATGTCGGTCACCTCGCTCCCCGTCAACCGGTTGAGCCAGGTGGTGACGGTCTCGCCGGCCGCGGCGTTGCGCAGGTACTCGGGGATGAAGGCGATGGCGAAGCCGCCCGCGATGACGCCGGGGAGGGACCCCATGCCCCCGAGCACCACGCCGGCGAGGACGATGACCGAGAAGAAGAAGGGGAAGTTGTCGGGGTTGATGAAGCTGACCTTGCCGGCGTACACCCACCCCCCGAGGCCACCCACGGCGGCGCCGATGGCGAAGGCCCAGAGCTTCATGGTGAAGGTGGGCACGCCCATGGCCTCGGCCGCGTCCTCGTCCTGGCGTATGGCGGCCCAGGCCCGGCCCACCCGGGAGCGGTCGAGGCGGACGGACACGGCGATGGCCACCACCGCGGCCGCCAGCGTCAGGTAGTAGTAGGGGAGGGGGGCGAGCTTGAAGTCGACGCCGAGCACGGCGGCGGGGTGGGGGATGCCGGTGATGCCCCGAGCCTCGCCCAGCGACTCGCTGTTCTGGGCCACGATGCGCACGATCTCACCGAAGCCCAGCGTCACGATGGCGAGGTAGTCGCCCCGCAGCCGCAGGGTGGGGGCGCCGAGGACGACGCCGGCCACCATCGTGAGCACGATGGCCACGGGCAGGACCTCCCACGCCGTCCAGCCCGACTCGGTGGTGAGCACGGCCGTCGTGTAAGCGCCCACGGCGTAGAAGGCCACGTAGCCGAGGTCGAGCAGACCGGCCTCTCCCACCACCACGTTGAGGCCCAGAGCCAGCAGCACCAGCACGCCGACCGGGAAGAACAGCACGCCCTGCCAGTAGCCGGGCAGGTTGGGCGGGACGAGGATGGCCAGGCCGAGGGCGACGGCGCCCACCGCCACCTTGGCCCAGACGGGCTGGCGGGCCCACCAACGGCTGGTGAGCTCCACCACGGCGAGGCGGCGGGCGCCGAGGGAGCGCAGGGCCCTCACGCCCGAGCCTTCCCCAGGCTCTCGCCCAGCAGCCCGGTGGGCCGGAACATCAGGACCATGACCAGCACGGTGAAGGCGAAGACGTCCTTCCACTCCCCGCCCAGCACGGTGGCTCCCCAGTTCTCCAGGAGCCCGAGCAGGAGCCCGCCCAGCAGGGCCCCCCGGATGTTGCCGATGCCGCCCAGCACGGCGGCCGTGAAGGCCTTGATGCCGGGAAGGAAGCCGATGTTGTAGCGCGCCGCCTCGAAGAACACGCCGTACAACGTGCCCGCCGCTCCGGCCAGGAGGCCCCCGAGGAGGAAGGTGAGCACCACCACCCGGTCGATGTTCACGCCCATGAGGGCGGCGGTCTCGGGGTCCTGGGCCGTGGCCCGGACGCCCCGCCCGAGGCGGGTCCCCGCCACGAAGCGGTCCAGGGCGAACATGAGCACCAGGGCGGCCACGACGACCAGCACCTTGTCGGTGCGCACGTCGGCGCCCGCCACCTCGGCCAGCTGGCGCTTCTCCATGACCCGGGGGAACCCCAGGAGGTCGCGGCCGTAGCGGAGGGCGAAGAGCTCCTGGAGGAAGAGCGAGATGCCGATGGCGGTGATGAGGGCGGCCAGTCGGGGCGCGCCCCGTCGCCGGAGGGGACGGTAGGCCACCCGCTCCATGGCCACGGCCGTCAGGCCGGACGCCACCATGGCCACCGCCATCACCGCCGCCAGGGTGACTGCCAGGGTCGCGCCGGTGCGGGTCGGGTCGCCCCCTTCCACGCCCAGCCCCTCCAAGGCGAAGAGGCTGGCGAACACGCCGATCATGAATATCTCGGAGTGGGCGAAGTTGATGAGCCGCAGCACCCCGTACACGAGGGTGTAGCCCAGCGCGATGAGGGCGTAGACCGCACCCAGCGTTAGTCCGTCGAGAGTCTGGGGGGCGAACTGCTCGCCTAGGCAGCGGAAGCAGGCGTCGATGTCGTCAACCTACGGAGAGCGGGCTCTCCTCCCAGCAGACCCGGTCAGGACCCCGTGCCCGCAGTGGTGGGCGTCGTCGTGGTGGGGGTGGTCGCCCTGGTGGTGGCGGTGGGGCCCCTGGTGACGACGGTCGTGCCGCCGCCCCTGGCGGTGGTGGTGGTGGCGCCGCCTCCGGTGGTCGTAGTGGTGCCGCCCTGCTGTCCGACGGTGAGGGTCTGCAGCGGGACGATCTTTCCGTCCTTGACCTCGAAGACGAAGAAGCTGGTGGCCTTGAGGTTCCCGTTGGGCTCGAACTCGATGGTCTTGGAGATGCCCTCGTAGGTGCCCACCTGGTCCTCGACGTAGGAGAGGAGCTTCTCGCGGGTGTCGTTGCCGGCCTTGATGCCCTTGATCAGGATCTTGGCCGAGTCGTAGGCCTCGGCTGAGTACAGCCCCGGCTCCCGGCCGATCTTCTGCTTGTAGTCGTCGTAGAACGTCTTGAGGTTGCCCTGCGACGTCTCCAGCGCCAGGTTGCACGGGCAGGTGAGGCGGGCGCCCTCGGCGGCCGAGGCCCCGGCCGACTCGATGAAGCCCCGGTCGAGGGAGCCGTCACCGCTCACGAACTTGGCTCTCACGCCGGAGTCGGCCAGCTGCTTCTTGAGCCGTCCCGCCTCGGCGTAGTAGCCCCCGTAGAACACCAGGTCGGCGCCCGAGGACTTGATGTCGTTGACCACGGAGGAGAAGTCCTGGGCCTTGGGGTCGAGTGTCCGGGTGGCTCCGGCCGCCCTCACCCCTCGGGTTTGGGCCTCCCTGCGGGCGTCGTCGGTCAGACCCTTGCCGTACTCGGTGTTGTCGTGCACGAAGACCACCGAGCTGGGCTTCTCGACCGTGTCGATGTACTCGGCGACGCCTCTTGCCTGCAGCGCGTCGTCCCCGATGACCCGGTGGAACACCTTCTGGTCGGGCACCACCGTGGGGAGGTCCTTGTTGGTGGCCGACGCGCTGACCATCACCAGGCCGGCCTGGTGCAGGTCGGGCAGGAGGGCCTTGGTCTCGCCCGAGAAGGCCGGGCCCACGATGCCCACGATGCTGCGGTCGTCGATGAACTGTCCCTTGATGGTGCTGGCCTGGGCGGGATCGCCAGCCGTGTCGAACTCCCGGAGCCGGATGGTGACGTCGCCACCGGCCTGGTTCTCCTCGTCGACGGCCAGCTTGGCCCCGTCCCGTATGTTCAGGCCCAGGTTGGCGTTGTCCCCGGTCTTGGCGCCCACGAAGCCGATGGTGACCTCACGTCTCCCCTGGGGGCCGGCCTCCTCGTCTTCGCCGCATGCTGCCGTCACCAGGGTGGCGGCGAGGAGCACTGCGGTCAGGTGCCAGAGCCGGCTGCCACGTCGAGACATCGTCCCTCCCTGCTAGTTCACTCCCTGTTCACCGCGGCCGAAGCATAGGCGGTCCCCGGCCGGCAGGCCCCGGCCGGTAACGCCAGTGTGTCACGGCCCAACGGGTGTGCTCGGCCCCGTCGTCGCTCCCTGCTTCGCGGCTGAACTGTCGGTTAGACTCCCGCCCGGCGCGATCGAAGAGGTGGGAGGTCCCAGGGCGTGAGGGTACGTAGGAAGCTGACGATGCTGCTGGCGGCGGTGCTCGGGGTGGCCGTCCTCGGCGTGGCCACCCCCGTCCGGGGCAACACGCTCCCCACCCTCGGGGATGTCCTCGCCCTACTCCCCAACTCCGCCCCCTTCAACGCCACGCCCCTCTCAGGTGGGCCCGGCACGGTGATAAGGGTGAGTGGCGTGTGCGGCTTTCCGAAGGACGTGGCGGACCTGGGCGTGAGCCTCATTGGAGAACCTGAGGTGGTCGTGACGCTGGGCACCTCGCCGCCGGTGATCGCCACGTTGCCGATAATAGACGACGAAGGCAACTGGGCGGGGACGCTCACCGTCCCATCCACAGCCACGCCCGGCACGTACCCGCTGAACGCGGTGTGCAACTTCTCCGGAGAGGTAGAGGTGGAATTGCTGAACGGCCTATCGGTTGAGAGCGCCTGGACTGAGTCACAGGGGGTCAGGGCGGCAACGCACGAGGTGGGGCACCTAGGGGACGTGACCGACTTGACGGTGATCCGGTACCAGCCCAGGACCTTCGAGGTCGTGGTGCCCGCCCAGACCGCCCAGCTGCCGTCGTTCGGCGACCTCGGGGCCGCCGTGCCCGTCGACGCCGTGCCCCGCTTCACGGGCTGACCCGCGCTACCATCCGGCCCAGGGCCGACCGAGGGAGGACGGGGATGAAGGCAGGAAGAAAGCTCAGCATGCTGCTCGCGGCGGCGCTCGGAGTGGCCGCCCTCGGCGTGGCGACCCCCGTTCGCGGGGCCGACCCCTTCACGCTGGTGCCCCAGCTGGCGGGCATCGCCGGCCAACCGCTTGCCTTCACCGGCACGGGCTGCCACGACACCACCGCCGGAACGGTGACGGTACAACTGCGGAGGGGCGGTGCCGACGTGGGCTCGCCTGCAACGGTGACCCCCACCCTCGTAGGAGGGGTGACCGCCACTTATACAGGGACCATCACCGTGCCTGCCACGGCCCCGACCGCAGCGGACTATTCGGCGGTGGCTGATTGCTCCATCGAGGGTGTTGCGGATGCGACGTTCAGCCCCATCACCATCGTCAACCCCAACGTGGTATCCGCCGCTAGTGGTGGCGGCACTCCTCCTCCTTCCGCGCCGATTGGCGGATTTGGCGATATCGGGTTCGCTGATGCAGCCATACCGATCGACGCCACTCCCACCTTCACCGGCTGAGGCCTCCCGCCTTCGCCGGCGGGGGACTTGGAGGAGCCCTATCGAGTAGATGGGTTCCATAAACGGGAACCATGTACTCGGAACCGGGCGTGGCAGGATGGCCGGGTGACCGGGCAGCTCGAGACCCTTCGGGAGCGTCTGAGGGGGTTGGGCCGGGTGGTGGTGGCCTTCAGCGGCGGCGCCGACTCCGCCTTCCTGGCCTGGGTGGCCCACGACACCCTGGGCGCCCGGGCCCGCGCCGTCACGGCCGTCTCCCCGTCGCTGGCCCCCGAGGAGGCGGCTGACTGCCGGGCCCTGGCCGAGGAGTGGGGCCTGTGCTGGGCGGAGGCGGCCACCGACGAGCTGGCCAAACCTGCCTACGCGGCCAACGACGCCCGGCGCTGTTACTGGTGCAAGGCCGAGCTCATGGAGGTGCTCACTCCCCTCGCCGCCCAGGACGCCGCCACCGTGGTCCTCGGGGTCAACCTCGACGACCTGGGGGACCACCGCCCCGGCCAGGAGGCGGCCGCCGAGCGGGGCGCCGTCTTCCCTCTGGTGGAAGCGGGCTTCACCAAGGCCGACGTGAGGGCGTGGTCGGCGCGCCTCGGCCTGCGCACCTGGGACAAGCCCGCTGCCGCCTGCCTGTCTTCGAGAGTCCCTTACGGCACCCCGGTGACGATGGGTGTCCTGGACTCGGTGGCACGGGCCGAGTCGGCCCTGCGCCGCCTGGGGTTCGGCCAGCTCCGCGTCCGCCACTACGGCGACCTGGCTCGCATCGAGGTCGAGACCGACGACATGGCCCGGGCGCTTCAGCGGCGGGAGGCGGTGGTCGAGGCCGTGCGCCAAGCCGGCTACACCTACGTGACGCTCGACCTCCAGGGCTTCCGGTCTGGAAGCCTCAACGAGGTGCTGCGATGACGGTCACCAACGCCCGGGTCAAGCTGACCTTTCCCGAGCACCTCATCAAGCAGCCGGTCGTGGCCCGCATGGTGCGGGAGTTCGACGTCATGCCCAACATCCGCCGGGCCAACGTGGAGGAGACCGTGGGCTGGATGGTCTGCGAGCTCGGAGGTGAGGAGGAGGCCGTGGAGCGGGCCATCGAGTGGCTCGTGGACCTCGGCGTGCAGGTCGACCGCCTGGGCGACGTGGTCGAAGGATAGGTGCGGGCCGGTCGAGTCCTGCTCGTGCTGGCCGCCCTGGCCGGCCTGCTCCTCGTGGGCGCGGACGTGGTGGGGCGGAACATGGCCCAGGAGCGCATAGAGGAGCGGGCCCGGGCCCGCGTCCCTGGGGCCGGATCCATCGACGCCGACATCGACTCCTTCCCCTTCCTTCCCCGCCTCTTCCTGAGCGGGTCGGTGTCGGGGGTGGGCATCCACCTGGAGCAGGTCCCCGCTCGCAGCGTGCACCTCACCTCCGTCGACGTCGACCTCCGGGGAGTGAAGCTGGAACGGGACAGCATCGTCTCCGGAGACCCCCGGCTCGAGTCCGTAGAGCGGGGGACGCTGAGCATGGAGCTCGACGGCACCGCCCTGAGTCGGGCCCTGCGTGTGCCCGTCTCGGTGCAAGGAGGCGAGGTCCGAGCCGGCGCTGGGCGGGCCATGGTCCGGGCCCGCCCCGAGGTGGGTCGGGACGGGGCGCTGGTGCTGCGCCTCTCGGGCCCTGTGCCCCTGCGGGTCTACGTGCCCCGCACCAGCCTGGTGGACTGCACGGCCACCAGAGTGGCGGTGGTGGGCGACCGGGTCCGCCTGTCCTGCGACCTGGACGGGGTGCCCACGGTCCTGCGCCAGGCTCAAGCTCGGGGCCGGTCGTGAGCATCGAGGAGCCCGCCCGGGCCCTGGCCGACGGCCTCGACGCCGCCCTTCCGGGGTGGGTGGAGCGCTCGGTCGAGCGGGTGCTGCTGGCGCACCAGGGCTCTGTGGCCCCGGCAGTGATGGCCGCCGCCCGCCACGCCGGCCAACGGGCCAGGGCCGACGTCGGCTCCCGGGTCCGGGCCCTGCTGGCCGCCGACGTCGACGAGCAGCCAACCAACCCGTTGAGCATCCTGCGTCAGGCCGTGCCCTATCCCACCGAGGTCCTGCGCCGGGCCGGCGTGCCGCCGGTGGAGCGGGACCGCTTCGCCCGGGAGCGCTTCCCCGACGACGACTACGACCTCACGCCTGCGTCGTTCGCCGACATCGACCCTTCGCTGCTGGACGTGGGCGTGGCGTGGGGGGCGGCCAAGGCGTGGGTCCACAAGCAGCGCCACTCCGCGCCGGGATGACCCGCGTCGCCGCCTACGTCCCCGACCTGATGGACCGCTCCAAGCTGTCCTCCGCCGGCGACGTCACCTTCGTGGCCACGCCGTCCGAGCTTGCCGCCGCGGCCGCCCGCGTGGCCGCCGATGTGGTGGTGGTCGACCTCTCACGACCCGGGGTGCTGGAGGCCCTTCGGGGGCTCGAGGGGGTGCGCACGGTCGGCTTCGGGAGCCATGTCGACCACGAGCTGCTGGCCGCGGCCCGGGCGGCCGGCTGCGACGAGGTCCTCCCCCGCTCGAAGTTCTTCCCCCGTCTCGGCCAGGTCCTCCGGTAGCCGACGGGCTCAGTTCACGAGACCGAAACAATCGGGTCACCGGGCCGAAACACCCTGTCGACATGCTGTCGCTGGCGCCCCGAGCGGGGCGTGACGGCAAGGGGGCGAAGGAGGACGATGGAGATCGACAGCGGCAACACCGCCTGGGTCTTGGCTTCGGCCGCGCTGGTGCTGTTCATGACCCCGGGGCTGGCGTTCTTCTACGCCGGCATGGTGCGCTCCAAGAACGTGCTCGGGATGCTGATGCAGAACTTCTTCTCCATGGGCCTGGTGAGCGTGCTGTGGGTACTGGTCGGGTTCAGCCTGGCCTTCGGCGACGGCGGAGGCTGGATCGGCAACTTCGACTTCGCCGGGCTCAAGGACCTGGCCAACGAGGCCACCCAGCTGCCGGGGTACGTCAAGGTCGACGAGAACGTGGACCTGTCGCTGACCATCCCGCTCCTGGCCTTCTGCGCCTACCAGATGATGTTCGCCGTCATCACCCCGGCCTTGTTCACCGGCGCCACGGCCGACCGGATGAAGTTCGCCGGGTACGTCGTGTTCCTGGGCGTGTGGTCGGTGCTGGTCTACTCGCCGGTCGCCCACTGGGTCTTCAGCCCTACGGGATGGCTGTTCAAGCGGGGCGCGCTCGACTTCGCAGGTGGAACGGTGGTCCACATCAACGCCGGCATCGCGGCGTTGGCCCTCGTCCTGGTGCTCGGCCGGCGGCGGGGATGGCCGGCCGAGGCCATGCCCCCCCACTCGCTGCCGCTCACACTGCTGGGCACGGGCATCCTGTGGTTCGGGTGGTTTGGGTTCAACGCCGGGTCGGCCCTCGGCGCCAGCGGGGTGGCCGCCCAGGCCCTGATCAACACCCACCTGGCGGCGGCGGCCGCCATGATCGGGTGGCTGATCGCCGAGAAGGTGAAGACCGGCCACCCCACCACCTTGGGAGGGGCGTCCGGGGCGGTGGCGGGCCTCGTCGCCATCACGCCCTGCGCTGGGTACGTCACCGGGCTCTCGCCGGTGGCCATCGGCCTGGTGGCCGGCGTGGTGTGCTTCCTGGCCGTGCAGATCAAGTTCCGCCTGAAGTTCGACGACTCGTTGGACGTGGTGGCCGTGCACCTGGTGGGAGGCCTCGTCGGGTCGCTCCTGCTCGGGTTCTTCGCCGACGCGTCGGTGAACCCGGCCGGCTTCGACGGCATCCTCGCCGGCGGCGGCGGCAGCCTGTTGATGGACCAGCTGGTGGCGGTGGGAGCCACCATCGTGTTCTCGGGCGTGGTGTCGTTAGTACTGGCCAAGGTGGTGGACGCCATCGTGGGCCTGCGTGTTCCGGAGGCCCAAGAGCTCGAGGGCCTCGACACCACCCAGCACTCCGAGGCGGCCTACAGCCTCGGCGACTTCGGATCGATGGGTAGGGTCGGCGCATGAAGCTGGTGACCGCCATCGTGAAGCCCTTCAAGGTCGACGACGTGAAGGCGGCCCTGGAGGCCCTCGACGTGAGGGGCATGACCGTGTCCGAGGTGCAGGGCTTCGGCCGCCAGCGGGGCCACACCGAGGTGTACCGGGGAGCCGAGTACACCGTGGACTTCGTCCCCAAGGTGCGTGTGGAGGTCCTGTCCGACGACGCCGACGCCGACCGGCTCGTCGACGCCATCGTCGCCGCGGCCCGCACGGACAAGATCGGCGACGGGAAGGTGTGGGTGACCGAGGTCGCCAGCGTGACCCGCATCCGCACCGGGGAGATGGGCAGCGACGCCATCTAGAGCGTTCACGGAAGAGCGGGCCGCGCTCTTCTCCGACGACACGCTCTCGGGCGCCGAGCGCTGCCGCGCCTATTCCGACCTGGCCGACCGCTGGCTCTCGGAGCTGCTCGGCCAGGAGGAGCGGGTAGCGGTCGTGGCCGTGGGCGGGTACGGCCGGAGGGAGCTGTGCCCGGGCAGCGACCTCGACGTGGTCCTCGTGCACCGGGGGGCCAGGGACGTCAAGTCGGTGGCCGAGCGCCTCTGGTACCCCATCTGGGACGCCGGGGTGGGGTTGGACCACAGCGTGCGCACCGTCAAGGAGGCGCTGGCCGTGGCCGGCGCAGACCTCAAGGCGGCCCTCGGCCTCCTCGACGCCAGGCTGGTGGCCGGCGACGCTGAGCTGGCCGCCGGGCTGGTGGAGCGGGTCAGAGACCTCTGGCGGAAGCGCTCGGGTCGGTGGCTCGAGGCCCTGGGGGATGAGGTGGCCGCTCGCCACCAGGCCTTCGGCGAGGTGGCCTTCCTCCTCGAGCCCGAGCTCAAGGAGGGTAGGGGCGGCCTCCGCGACGTCCACGCCCTGCGGGCCGCGGCCATGGCCAGCCCCGTCGTAGACGCCGGCGAGGAGGCCCTGGCCGGACCGCACCGCCTGCTGCTGTCGGCCCGGGTGGAGCTGCACCTGCGCACCGGCAAGGCGCTGGACCGGCTCCTGCTCCAGGAGCAGGACGGCGTGGCCGGCGCCCTGGGTTATGCGAGCGCCGACGACCTGATGGCGGCGGTGGCCGGCGCGGCCCGCACCGTGGCGTGGTGGAGCGACGATGCCTGGCGGCGGGTG
>JALYHE010000034.1 GCA_030776705.1 Actinomycetota bacterium
GCTTGCACCAGGCCTCGGCGGCAGTCGGGGTCGCGGCGGGCGGCGGCGAGGGCGCCGGCCGTCTGCCTCAGGGCCACACCGACGGGCCGGCGCAACCAGGCCGATAGGAGGGCGTTGCGGCTCTCCAGCTGCCGGCGCCAGGTGTGGTCGCGTCGGGGAGACGGATGGTGGTGAGCCACGACGTCGTCGACGTAGGCGGCCGACCAGCCGTGATGGGCCAGGTCCAGCGCCAGCACTTCCTCCTCTCCGAAGATGAAGAGCAGCTCCGAGAAGCCGCCCACGGCGAGGAAGGCGCTCCGGCGCACCACCGCGCCGCAGGCCACGAAGCCCAGGACGGGCGGTCCTGGCAGGTCGGCCTCGCGAGGCAGGGGGCTGTCGGCCATGGTTCGGCACGTGGGATCGAGGTGCTCGTCCTCCGACACGAGGATGCGGGCCGCCACCAGGCCGAGTCGGGGCACGGAGTCGAGGATCCCCACGGCCCGCGAAAGGGCGCCGGGGGCCCACCAGGAGTCGTCGTCGCTGAAGGCGACGTAGGGCGTGCGGGCCCGTGCCACACCTACGTTGCGGGCGCCGGCCCCACGGTTGTCGGCCAGCTCCACGACCTCCGTCGACGGGAAAGCGGCGCGGACTGCGCCGGGCGTGCCGTCGGTGGAGCCGTTGTCCACCACGACGACCGGCGGCCGCTCGGGAAGCTCGGCGAGGCGTCCCAGGGTCTCCAGCAGCTCGGCGCGCCGGTTGCGGGTGGCCACCACCACCGAGACACGGTTTTCGTCGGGCAGAGGCGCCGACGCCTCAGTCACTCTGCAAATGCTGCAACAACTTAGGGGGAGCGTCGCAGGGGCCGCCGGCTCCAGGCCGGTTACTGGGACGGCTTGGCGCGGTAGGCGACCACGTGCACTTGCTCGATGGTCACCAACCCGTCGTTGACCATCTCGTCGAGGACGGGCAGGAATGCATTGATCCTCTCGTCCGTGTCGACAACCTCGATCACCAGCGGCAGGTCCTCGGACTGGCGAAGGATGCGGGCCGTGTGCAGGTGGCTCTTGGCACCGAACCCCTCGATGGCCCGCAGCACTGTGGCTCCGGCCAGGCCCTCGTCCCTGAGTCGCTGCACGATGGCCTGGTACAGGGGCCTGCCGTGCCAAAGTGTCCGACCCGCCGATGAAGATCCGAAGGAGGCTGCCCTCGCCTTCGAGCCTCAACCCACCCTCCCGAGGACGGTCCCGGCCCAGGCGGCAAGCACCCCCAGGCATACCGAAGCCAACACGTTGAGGACGGCCAGCCCGACGGCTCCGTCGTCGGCCAGGCGAAGCGTCTCGTAGGCGAAGGTGGAGAAGGTGGTGTAGGCGCCCAGGAACCCGATGGTCACCGCCGAGCGAAGGGCGGGATGCGGAAGCAGGCGCTCAGTGAGCAGGGTGATGACGAAGCCCAGCATGAAACAGCCGGAGAGGTTGACGCCAGGAGCCATCAGCAGCAGTGGCTGCGTTTCGGCGAGCCCCATCGCCCTCGGTCGGTGATCTTGCAGGTCTTCCACCCCAAGAGCAAGCAGTGGGTGCGTCGTCAGGCGCTGGTGGGCGGCCGTCCCCGGTCTCGTCGCATTGATGGCTGCCCTCCGGACCTCACCTGCTCGGCAAAGGCCTGGAGGCGCTCGACCATGACCTCGTCCAAGGTTCCCTGCTTGCGCAGGGCCCGCTTGATCTCCACGTAGGTGCTGGCCTCCAGGCCGCAGCGTCTGCACGCCTCAAGGTGGCGAGCCACCCGGCGCGCCGCCAGAGCGTGCAGCTCACCGTCGAGGTAGGACTGCAGTACCTGGGCGACCTCCCGGCAGGTCGCCTCCCCTTCGGAGGCCTTCCTCCTCCAGCGTCGCAACCTCATCCTCCCCTCGGCGTCATCCCGGCTGCGTCCAACCGGGACCGCATTCGGGCCCGGGCCCGGTGGAGGCGGCTCATGACCGTGCCCTCAGGCAACGCCAGGGCGACGGCAGTCTCCTTGTAGCTCAGGCCCTCGATGTCGACGAGCCGGACCACCTGGCGGTAGCGCTCCGGGAGCTGCTCGAAGGCGTCGGCCACGGCTACGTCGAACCACCTGTCCACCACGACCGCTTCGGGATCCTGGTCGCCAGCGCCGCCAACCTCGGCTGCCACATCCATGGCGGCCCCGCCGTCGTCGACAAGCACGGGGCGTCGCCGCCTGGTGCGGTTGACGTGGGCGTTGCGGAGGATGGTCAGCAGCCATGCCCGTGGATGGCGGCCGTCGAAGCCGTCGAGGCCCCGGTAGGCACGCAAAAGGGTGTCCTGCACCAGGTCCTCGGCGTCGTCCCGCCGCGTCGTCATCGACCTCGCCACCCGGACCAGCACCTCTACCTCGGGCAGCACGTACCGGGCGAAGGCCTCTTGGCGCCCGCAGTCTTGCCGGGTGGCCGAGGACTCCACGCCAGGGAAACCCGGTCGACGCTCCCGGCATTCCACCGGAAGGAAATCAAGGTGGCCGGAAGCCGGAGCGCCGCCAGCGGGTTCCCGAATCATCCGCTGGCTCCGAGCACGCTGTCGGCCGGCCACCTCGGCTGGCCGCCGCCGGAGCCATCGGTGGAGCAGAGCGAGGAGGGAACGAAAGATGGCACTTGCTCCGAGGATCCCACGGGCGTCGGTCCGCATGGCCCTAGGAGGCCTCGTTGCCGGGACGGGAGCGGCGGCGACCATGATCGCCTACGCCATGGTCGCTGCCGCCACCTACCAGGACACGGGCTTCTTCACGCCGCTGTACCACATCGCGTCAACCTTCATCGAGCCCGCGGCCATGGAGGCGTCGATGCGACAGGCCATGGGCGGCAGCAGCTTCTACTTCGACGTGGGCCCGGCCGCCCTCGGCCTCGCCGTCCATCTCGGCGTCGGCGCCGTGTTGGGAGCGGTCTTCGGGACCCTCGTCGGGACACTGCGGCCGTTCCGCCTCGGCGCACTGATGCTGGGCCTGGGGTATGGCCTGGTCATGCTCGTGGCCATGAGCTTCGTCGTCCTGCCCGCGGCCGCCGCGCTGTTCGGTGGCGGCGAGGCGATCTCCGACATGGCCGACATGGTGGGCTGGGGGACCTTCACCCTCGAGCACCTGATCTTCGGGTTGGTGCTCGGGCTGTGGGCAGCGCTGTGGACCGCGCCGGCGGCCGTCAGCGGGGAGGTGACGGCATCATTGGCACGGTGACAGGCGCCCCGGGCGGCTCGAGCCGGAGAAGGGAGGGCTCTGATGGCCGATCGATATGACGCCATCGTGCTCGGCATGGGCCCAGGAGGGGAGGTCACCGCCGGGAGGCTGATCGAGGCGGGCATGCGGGTGGCCGTGGTGGAGCGGGAGCTGATCGGCGGCGAGTGTGCCTACTGGGCCTGCATCCCCTCCAAGACCCTCCTGCGGCCACCCGAGGCGAGGAGCGAGGCGGCCCGCGCCGCGGGCCTGAGCCGGCCGGAGCTGGACTGGCCCGCGGTGGCGGCCTATCGCGACTACATGGTCCGCCACCTCGACGACGCCGCCCAGGTGGGGAGCTACGAAGAGCAGGGCGCGACCGTCCTCAAGGCCACCGGCCGCATCGTGGGGCCCGGCGTGGTCGACGCCGACGGGCATCGGCTGGAGACCGACCACGTGGTGATCGCTACCGGCTCCGAGCCTCTCGTGCCTCCCATCGAAGGCCTGAACGAAGTGGGGTTCTGGACCAACCGGGAGGCCACCACCTTCAGCGAGGTACCGAGTCGGGCGCTGGTGATCGGAGGCGGGCCGGTGGGCGTTGAGCTCGCCCAGCTGATGTCTCGCCTCGGCACCGAGGTGACGTTGGTGGAGATGGCCGGGCGCCTCATGGCCAGGGAGGATCCGCGGGTCGGCCAGCTCGTCCAGACCGCCTTGGAGGCAGAGGGAATCTCGGTGCGGGCGGGACGAAGTGTGCAACGCGTGGAACAGAGCTCCGGGGCCGTGGTGGCCACGCTCGACGACGGCTCGTCGGTTTCCACCGACGTCGTCGTAGTAGGCGTGGGTCGCTCGCCCCGGGTGGGCGGCGTCGGCCTGGAGGCGGTGGGCGTCGAGGCCGGGTCGAGGGGACTGCCCGTCGACGACCGCTGCCGGTTGGCCGACGGGCTGTGGGCGGTAGGCGACGTGACAGGGGTCATGGCCTTCACCCACGTGGCCCAGTACCAGGGCCGGGTGGTGTCCGACAACATCCTGGGGCGAGAGCGCACGGCCAACTACCGGGGAATTCCCAGGGTGGTCTTCTCCGACCCCGAGGTGGCCGGCGTCGGCCTGACCGAGGCCCAGGCCCGAGAGAAGGGCATGGAGGCGGCCTCGGCCACCGTGGTTCTTCCCGAGGTCCTGGCCCGGCCCTGGAC
The DNA here is from genome assembly GCA_030776705.1 of Actinomycetota bacterium. GTDB lineage: Bacteria > Actinomycetota > Acidimicrobiia > Acidimicrobiales > JALYHE01. The sequence continues at coordinate 4,362 of JALYHE010000034.1, forward strand.
CTACGAGCAGGACCCCCGGGGCGAGGTGGGCCTGATCGCCGACCGGGGTCGAGGGGTGCTGGTCGGTGCGTGGGCGGTGGCACCCCTGGCCGGTGAGTGGGTCCATCTGGCCGCCCTCGCCATCCGGGCCGAGGTCCCGGTCGAGACCCTCGTCGACTACGTGGCCCAGTTCCCCACCTACACCGAGGCCTATCTGAAGGCACTGGAGCGCCTGGAGCTGTGAGAGAGCGGACTCCGCTCCGCCGGCCCGAGACTCAGGACGCCTCGGAGACGAGCCAGAGCATCATCACCTTCGACCTTAGACGGGACACCGACTCGCGCTCCGCTCGACGGAGGAGCGGTGGCCGGTGGGCGCTGGAAGACGACGGTAGGTAAGGCGACGAGGAGGGTGCCCAGGATGAAGCTTCGCAAGTTGATGATCCCGGTCGTGGGTGCGGCCATGTTCACGCTTATCGGTCCGGCTGGTCCCGCGGGAGCCGCGGATCCTCCCGGTCGAGGAGCCTCGACGGGAGGGCTGGGGAACGCACTCGTCAACGTGGCCGCCAGCGGCGCCGACGTCGTCCCGACCGACCAGATCAGCCTGAACATAGTCATGGCGCAGGATCCGGCCGCGCCGGGTGTGTCACCGGGCGGCGGAGGGGTGGAGCCGTAGACGAGGCCTGACGCCGACACCTCGCTTACCCAAGCGGAACCTCGGCGTACGCCAAGTCCTTCCGCAGCACCCTCGCTGCGCCCAGCGCTAGTTCCGTTGGAAGCGATATCGGGTCTGCGCGAACCGGCCCTTGGCGAACGCAATCACCTTCGTCGGAGCGACCTCGAACACGACCGCGACACCGACGTCTTCGAGCACGAACATCCCATCTTTCCCAGTCGCCGCGGTACTTGTCGCGCCACAGGTCGGCCAGAGCGCGGAGCTTGGAGTCATCCGTGACCCGCACAGCATCGCCCTCGACGACGACATCGAGGCCCTCCTTCCACCGGCTGCAGCCGGTGGTGAGCACGACATGCGGGCTCCCAGCGAGGTTCACCGCCTTCTGCTCCTCTGGACCGGTGCAGAAGTGAAGACGCTCGTCGCGCCACTCTGCGGTTAGGGAGTGACGTGTGGGCGGCCATCGCGCCGAACGGTGGATATCCAGAAGAGCTCGGCGGCCTCGAGCACCTGGAGCGCGTCCGTCCATGGCGTCGGAGGCGACTCCGGGTCACCAAAGCGAACGTCCTGCTCGGCTACTGGTTCCATGCCCTTTTGCAACGTACATTGATGGTCGCGACTCATCGCCGTCGCCGACGAAGCCCGGGCCGATCCGCAGAGTGCGCGGCCTCGACATTGCTGACGTGACCTATAGCCGGGCAGGCTCGCAACACCAGGGCATCTCATCGGGCCACAGCCTGGAACGTAGTCGGCGCTTAGTTGCTAGAAAGGACGGCGCATGAGGGACCGACCCCTGCTGCACCTGGTGCTTCCTCGTTGGTTGGACGTGGGCCTGCACCTGGTCTTCGGGCACCGCATGCCCCCGATGGCCCTGCTCGTGCTGGCCGCGCTGGCGCGGCGCCACGGCTGGGACGTGCGCGTCATCGACGAGAACTTCGAAGCAGTGCCCGACGAGGCGCCCGACCTGGCCGCACTGACGGTATGGACGCCCATCGCCCCCCGCGCCTACCAGCTGGCCGACCGGTACCGGGCCCAAGGCGTTCCCGTGGTGCTGGGCGGCGTGCATCCATCGCTGCTTCCCGCCGAGGGGCTGAGGCACGCCGACGCCGTCGTGTCGGGCGAGGCCGAAGGCATCTTCTCGACCGTCCTGGACGACGGCGTGGCGGGACGCCTGCGACCCCTCTACGAGGGCCAATGGCAGGGCATGGAGGTAGTCCCCGCCGTCGACGAGTGGGCGGACGTGATCCGTTCCTGGCCCGTCACCCGCTATGCCCCGCTGAACACGCTGCAGACCACCCGGGGCTGCCGGTTCAACTGCGACTTCTGCTCCGTCATCCGGATCAACGGCCGGGGCTCCCGGCACCGGGACCCGGGGCATGTGGTCGAAGAGCTCCGAGTCCTCAAGCGAGCCGGACAGCGCGTGGGGCCGTTCAGCTACGTCTTCTTCCTTGACGACGACCTGGCCGCCGACACCGATTACACCGCCGATCTGTGCCAGACCATCCTGCGTTCCGGAGTACGGGTGACGTGGGGAGCGCAGGCGTCCATCGGCCTGGCCCGTGACGTCGAGCTGTTGGACCTGGCCGTACGCAGCGGTTGCCGGGTGCTGTTCACCGGCTTCGAGAGCGTCTCCAGAGAGAGCCTCATCGAGTGCAACAAGAAGAACCGCCCGGGCCAGTACGGGGAGCTCATCGCCAGGCTCCACGAGCGGGGGGTGGCCGTCGAAGGTGGCTTTATCTTCGGCTTCGACCACGACCAGCCGTCGGTCTTCCAAGAGACCGTGGAGTTCGTGGACCGCATCGGAGTGGACGTGGCCCACTTCTCGATCCTCACGCCCTACCCCGGGACCCACACCTACTCGCGCATGCTGGCCGACGACCGCATCACTTCGTTCGACTGGCGCCGCTACAACCTGTACCACGCCGTCTTCGAGCCGGCCCACATGTCGGCTGAGCAGCTCGAAAGAGGCACCCTCCAGGCCTACCGGTGGTTCTACGCCCGGTCCCGGCGGTGGCGTCGCTTCGCTCGGGAGAGCCGCCGTCGCGACCCACGGTTCAACATGGCCCTGGCTGCGGCGGGGCGCAACTACGCCCGCAAGTACACCCGGCCCCGCAGCAAGGACGGCGTGGGCTACGAGGCCTCCGCCGACGAGGTCCGGCACCTGGCCGAGGCCAGTCGGGCCCCCGCCCAAGAAGCCCTCGCCGTCGCCTTTGCCAACGCCGCCCGCAGGATCGACGGTGGGGAACCGGTGCGCCTCGGCCCCACCCGCAGCGGCGGCTACGGGCCGGGTCCACCGGCATAGACGCGGTCGGGAGCTTCAATCGTCGCCCTCTTGGAGCGGACGACGGGACTCGAACCCGCGACCCTCACCTTGGCAAGGTGATGCTCTACCAACTGAGCCACGTCCGCAGCGGGCCCAATCTACCAGGAGCCCCCAGCGCCGCTCAGCCAGAAGACCGTTTGCACAGGGCCACCCGTGGACGCCGCGTCCGAGTGATCAAACGGCCGTCTACTTGAGCAGCCGGGACAGGCGCCGGTCGGCCAGGACCTTGCCGCCCGTCTGGCAGGTCGGGCAGTACTGGAGCGACTTGGTGGCGAACGACACCTCCCGCACCGTGTCGGCGCACACCGGGCAGGGCTGGCCGGTGCGACCGTGGACCCGCAGCCCCGACTTCTTCTCGCCCTTGAGGCCGGCGGCCGGCAGCCCGGCGCTGCGGGCCACGGCGTCGCCCAGAACATGGACCAGGGCGGCATGGAGCCGAGTGGCCTCCTCGACGTCCAGGGACGCCGCCGACTTGAACGGCGACAGCCGGGCCGAGTGCAGAGCCTCGTCCGAGTAGGCGTTGCCCACCCCCGCCACCACCGACTGGGTGGTGAGGGCGGCCTTGAGCTGGCCACCGTGCTGGGCCAGGGCAGCCAGGAGGGCGGCGGCGTCGAAGCCCGGCTCCAGGGGGTCGGGGCCGAGGCGGGCGACGCCCTCCACCTCTTCCGGTGACCTCACCACGTACGCGGCCAGGCGCTTCTCGGTGCCCGCCTCCGTCACGTCGAAGCCCGCTCCCCCGCTCAGGCGCACCCGCAGGGCCAGCGGCCCCTTGCCCGGCCGGGCCCGCCCGGCCGGCAGGGAGTCGCTCCAGCGCACCCACCCACCGCGGGCGAGGTGCAGCACGAGCCACAGGGGGTCGGCGTGGACGAGGAGGAACTTGCCCTTGCGCCCGCAGCCCGTGACGGTGCGTCCCACCAGCGCGTCGAGGGGCGGGTCGAAGGTCTTCAACGCCGCGAAGGCGACCAGCTCCGCCCCCTCGACGACCTGGCCCGTGGCCCGGTCGGCGAGGAAACGGGCCAGAGACTCCACCTCGGGCAGCTCGGGCACGGCGGCCTTCCCCCCTGTCCCCGCTAGGTCCCCGTGGAGCCGAACCCGCCCAGGCCGCGGGCGCTCTTGGGCAGCTCGGTGGTCTCGGCGAAGGCGGCCCGCTCGACCCGCTGGATCACCAGCTGGGCGATGCGGTCCCCGCGGCGCACTTCATAGGCGACATGCGGGTCGGTGTTGACCAGCAGCACCTGCAGCTCGTCGCGGTAGCCGGCGTCCACCAGGCCGGGCGTGTTGAGGCAGGTGACGCCGTGGCGAAGGGCCAGGCCGCTGCGAGGCTGCACGAAGCCGGCATAGCCCTCGGGGATGGCCACGGCGATGCCGGTGCCCACCAGAGCCCGCCCACCGGCCGGGGCCAGGGTGGCCTCCTCCCGGGCCACAAGGTCGGCCCCAGCGTCGCCCTCCCAGCCGTACGCCGGCAGGGGGAGCTCCGGGTCGAGGCGGACCACGGGGACCTGTAGGACCGGCTCCATCGGGGTCAGCCTACGATCCGGCTCGTGCTGGTCTGGATGGACCTGGAGATGACCGGCCTCGACCCCGAGACCTGCGCCGTGGTCGAGGTGGCCACCCTGGTCACCGACGACGACCTGGAGGTGGTGGCCGAGGGGCCCGACCTGGTGGTTTCGGCCGAACCCGAGAAGCTCAATGCCATGGAGGACGTGGTTCGACAGATGCACGAGAAGAGCGGGCTGTTGGCCGCCATCCAGGCGTCCACCGTCACCTTGGAGGACGCCGAGCGCCGCACTCTCGAGTTCATCAAGCAGCACGTGCCGGAGCGGCGCAGCGTCCCCCTGTGCGGCAACTCCATCGGCACGGACCGGCGCTTCCTCGCCGCCCACCTCCCCAACGTCGAAGACTGGCTCCACTACCGCTCCGTCGACGTGTCCACCATCAAGGAGCTGTGCCGGCGCTGGTACCCCGACGTGTTGGAGAAGGCGCCCAGCAAGGGCGGGAGCCACCGTGCCCTCGACGACATCCGGGAGAGCGTCGAGGAGCTGCGCTACTACCGGTCGGCCATCTTCCGCTGACGCCGGGACGGAGGCCGCCGACGGTACGGTGAGGTGGTGACCAGCGTGGGCCAGGCCCGGAGCGTGGTGGACCGCCGCCGGGTCGACGCCCTGCTGGCCAGGGCCCGCCAGGAGGTGGAGGAGGGGATCCTGCCCTCGTGCCAGGTGGCGCTGGCCCGCCACGGCGAGCTGGTCGCCTTCGAGGCCTTCGGCGACGCCACCACGGCCACGCGCTACGCCGTCTTCTCCTGCGTCAAGGCCTTCGTGGCCGCGGCGGCGTGGTCGCTGATGGGCGAGGGGAAGCTCGACGCCTCCCGGCCCGTCGCCGACTACCTGCCCGAGTTCGCAACCAAGGGCAAGGAGGTCGTCACCGTGGAGCAGCTCCTCACCCACACCGCCGGCTTCCCCCACGCCGTCCTCGGCCCCCCGGAGTGGGACACCAGCCCGGACCGGCTGGAGGCCTTCTCGGCCTGGTCCCTCGAGTGGGAGCCCGGCACGGCCTATGAGTACCACCCCACCTCGGCCCACTGGGTGCTGGCCGAGATCCTCCAACGGGTTGACGGCGAGGACTTCCGCGCCGTGGTGCACCGTCGGGTCACCGACCCCGCCGGCATCCAAAGACGGGTTCTGGGTGTCCCTCCGGACGAGCAGGACGACATCGCCACCGTGGAGGTCAGGGGTGAGGAGGCCAGCGCCGACGAGCTGGAGTCGGTCCTCGGCGTGCGTCGGGTCCCGAAGGCCGACGCCACCTACGAGGCGCTCCTCTACCTCAACCGGCCCGAGGTCCGAGCCCTCGGCGTCCCCGGTGGCGGAGGCATCATGCGGGCCGACAAGCTGGCCCTCTTCTACCAGGCCCTCCTCCTCAACCCGGGCCAGGCCTGGGCCCCCGAGGTGCTGGCCGACGCCACCGGGACGGTGCGCAACCGCTTCCCCGACCGCCTGTTCGGCTCCCCCGCCAACCGCACCCTCGGCCTGGTCGTAGCCGGCGACGACGGCACGGCCTTCGTGCGCGGCTTCGGAACGGCCACCTCGTCCCGCGCCTTCGGGCACGGCGGCGCCGCCGGGCAGATCGGCTGGGCCGACCCCGAGACCGGGCTGTCACTCGGCTTCGTCACCAACGGCATCGACGTGAACGTGATCCGCCAGGGCCGGCGCGGCGTCGAGATCTCCACCCTGGCCGGCGCCTGCGTGGTCTGACGGCCCAGCTGCTGGCCGCGCCCAGCTGCTCACCGTGCCTGTGGGGACGGGAGGCGCCGCCGGTCGGCCCGCTGAACCAGCTCGGCCAAGGGCTCCTCGCCGAGCTCGTTGACGGCCAGGAACCCGGGCAGGAGGACCTGGAGTGAGGACCCCTTTGCGTTCCACCCGAGCTCGCGCCGGTACACCGTGCGCAGAGGCTGGACCCCGGAACCCACCGAGACGGAGACGAACAGCCCGTCGTGGTCCACCGGCTCCGCCACGTGGGCGGCCACGGGGCCGCTCAGGCTGACGGAGTCGCGCCCGATGCCGAGCGCCGCCCGATAGGGCTTGCCGAGCTGGGACTGCGTGTCGAGGACGAACGTGTCCCTGCGCCCGTCCAGCACGACGCTTACCACGACCACCGGATCGGCCGTCGGGTTCCGAAGCGACAGCGTGCTCCTGAGCACCGGCTCCTCCACGACCCTCATGGGCTGCAGCGAGCTGTACAGGGCCGGGTCCGGAGGGTTGTCCCTATAGTCGCCGCCCTCCAGGCGGAACCGGTACGCCGCCCTGCCCGGGTAGTCGTTGATGACGTCGAGATCCTGGTGCTCGCCCAGGTCGAGGGCATAGACGGTCCTGCCGTCGTAGTCATGGGTGTTCCGCAGACCGGTGAAGGGGTGCAGGAGCGTCGGCCCGTACAGCGGCTGGACGAAGACGATGGACCGCTCCCGCTTGATGCCGGCCAGGGTGGAGTACAGCTTGCGGTCCTCCCGCACGGCACGGCTGTTGACGTCTATCCCCCTCACGAGGAGGTGCCCGCTGGCGGCCAGCATGGACGCCAGGGCCACCGCCCCGACGAGCCGGTCCCACTTCCAGAGCTCGGCGAACCCGCGGGCGGCCAGGAACGTGACCGGTACCAGCACGGGGAGGAAGTAGAAGGGCCCGAGGAAGGAGGTGAGGCCACCACGCAGGCCGGTGCCCAACGTGCCCCAGAAGAAGAGGTACCCGAAGGGGACGCTCACCGCTACCAGGGCCAGCCAGGACGCCACCCGCAGGGGAAGCCGGCGCAGCCCGGCGAGGAAGAAGCCCACGAGCACCAGACCGCCGAAGCCCCAGAAGCTGGTGAGGATGACGTGGCGGGCCACGCCGTAGATGCCGAGAGCCGGCGTGAAGATCAGGTCGGGGTGCCCGGGCGTGATCTTCCGGTTCCCGAATCCCAGGGTGTCCCGGGGCTCGAGGAGCGAGAAGGGGGTGCGGAACGGGCTACCGGTGGCCGCCCAGTAGTAGGCCAGCATGGCCAGGAGGGGCAGGGCCGCACCCAGGGCCAGCCAACCGGCCCGCCGGAGGAGCTTGCCCCGGTCACGCCACGAGGAGACAAGCAGGTAGAGGCCGAAGGGGGCGGCGAAGAGCAAGGCGTCGAAGGGCCGGGCGAACACAGCCACGCCGAGGAGGAAGCCGCTGGCCCCGAGCCACCCCCGCCCGTCGGTGCGCAGGCCTCGCAGGAAGGTGAGGGCGAAGGCCATGAGGAGCAGGAGGCCCGACAGGTAGGGCAGGAAGGTCAGGCTCTGGATCAGGAACAGCGGCGAGAGGGCGAGGAAGGCGCTGGCCAGCACCGCCCTTCTCCGGTCGCCGAGAACCTCGGCGGCCAGCAGGTAGGAGACCACGACCACGCCTCCGGCGATGAGACCGAGGGAGAGGCGCGGATCGCCCAGCAGCATCCCCACGGCGATGATCGAGGCGTGGACGGGCGAGTACTTGACGACGTACCTGTCGCCCGAGACGACGCTCAGCCAGGGGAGGAAGGAGTTGGGGTGCTTGGGGGCGGGCGGGAACAGGTACCCGTGCACCAAGGCGTCGGCCTGGAGAATGTAGATGCCTTCGTCATGGTCGTCGGAGAAGTAGGGGAAGATCTGGTGGGAGCCGACGAAGGCCCAGGACGCGGCGGCGAGGGCCAGCACGGCCACCAGGACCGCCGGCCTGTCCCCGAGCCAGCGCGCCACGCCGCCGAGCCGGCCCCAACCGGGCCTGCTCGAAGGCTGCCGCCTGTCGTCGACCGAGAGGACCCGGTCGTCCTGATCCGTGTGCGCAGACATCGTCGGGACCACCGTCGGTGTCCGGGCCCGTTGCCCGGATGCCACCGGAACGATAGGGTGCCCCGACTTGGCGGACCTGGCGCTGACCCTTTGGGAGTCGAGGAACTCTCGACGTTTCCTGCTCGTCCTGCTCTTCGTCGGAGGTGCCCTCGCCAGCGTCTCGCTCGTGAACGCGCAGGTCGGCCCGCCCGGGCCGAGCCCGTACGGGTACGCCAAGGGCGCCGCGCAGCAGTTGAGCGAGAAGGGCCTCTCCGCTCTCGGGGCCGGGCTCGGCTACGGCCTGGCCGCCATCGGGCCCGGCATCGGCATCGGCTACGTGGTGGGCAAGGCCATCGACGCCATGGCCCGCAACCCCGAGGCGGCGGGGACGGTGCGCACCACCATGTTCCTCGGCATCGCCTTCACCGAGGCCCTGGCCCTCATCGGCTTCGTGGTCTTCATCCTGCTCAAGTTCACCTGAGCAGGCTCAACGGAGCGGCGAGGCCGGCTCAGGTCCCCTGGTCGATGGCGGCGTCCTGGGTGGCGTCGGCGTAGGCCACCGCATCGTCGGACAGCACGTTGGCGGCCAGGGCCACGTTGACGGGCACGGCCAGGTTGGCGTTGGCGAGCGACATGGCCACCCGCTCGGGGAGCGGCTCGCCGGCCAGGGCGTCGAGCTCCTCTCTGGTCAGCGGCTTAATCGTCCGTCATGACACCTCCTGGGATCGGGTGGTTCCTGCCGGCGCGGTCTGTTCCGTCGGGGCCGGGCTGACACCTGGTCAGCGCCGGGACGCCTCCAGCTCCCTCGAAAGGTCCTCCACCAGGCGGCGGCCGTCGGCCAGGGGCAAAGGCTCGTCGCTCAGGGCCCGGGGGCGGCCGCCGCTGAGCACGGCCCGGACCTGCAGGCGCTCCCCCGCCAGGCCCTTGGGCCGCGCCTCGAAGCCCTCGATCTCCGACCAGGGAAGCTCGTGGCGGAGCATGGTGCGCCGGACCCAGATGCCCTGCGAGCCCACCACGATGCCCGCCTTCCAGGCGTCCACGGCCGACGCCACGCTCACGACGGCGAAGAACCCCGCCACGAGACGCAGGCCCAGGGTGAGAGAGCTGCTGGCCAGCAAGAAGAGGGGGGCCAGGCACGCCGCCGTAGCCACCGCTCGCACCGGCCGAAGGGACCGCCGCCACTGCTCCTCCCCCAATGGGCCCCCTCAGTCGAGCAGCACGCAGCGCACGGCGGGCAGCCCCGACGCGGCCTGCTCCCAGGTGCCGCCCTCGTCGGTGGACACGTAGACCTCTCCCGAGCGGGTGGCGAAGGCGGCGACGCCGTCCTCGGACCCGGCCAGCCAGAACGTGTCCACGTTGCCCTCGAGCCGGGCGGGGAGGCCGGCCTGGCAGCGCTCGAAGGCGCCGCCGCCCAGCGGCCGGCGGTACACGGCCGCCTCACCGCCCTGGGGCCCGGTGGACGTGGTGACCAGGACGGCGTCGCCGGAGACGGCCACGGCCCGGCTGTAGGTGGCGTGGAGGCCGTCGTCGTGTAGGGCCCAGCTCACGCCGTCGTCGTGACTGGTGGCCAGCCCGTGGGCGCACGCCGCCACCGCCCTTCCCCCGGACAGGGCCAGCACCTGGTGGACGTCGTGGTGCAGGTCGATGGTGGCGGCCCAGCTGGCGCCGTCGTCGGCGGAGCGGAGGATGCCCCCGACGTGCACGTTCACCAGGATGGTCCCAGTGGGGGCGGTGCACAGCGAGCGCACGTCGGGCGGCCCGCCCCAGGGGGTGTACCACCGGCCCCTCCCCTCGGCCAGGTCGAAGGCGTGCAGCCGGCTGGGCTCGTCCCCCATGCGGTACAGGTGGGCCTCGGCCGTGCCCACCAGCGGCTCTTGGCCAGGGCGGCTGTCGACGCAGGTGATGGGCGGGGCGGTGAGGGACGGCCCCGGCGTGCCGTCACGGGCGCACAGCTGCCGGCGGCCCACCACCACCCAGCCGTCCGCCACGGCGCTCACCTCCTGGCCCCCGAAGGCGACCGGGCGCCCGGAGGCGGCGTCCAGCAGCCCGGCCTCGGTGCCCACGAGCACGTCCATGGTCGTGGGCCATGGTAAACCCCCGCCATGGGCCAGCCCCGGGGCGACCCCCTGGACCGGTACCGCACCATGCGGGACTTCGACCGCACCCCCGAGCCGGCCGGGGACGACCGGGCCGCGGGGGCCGGCGCCCGCTTCGTGGTCCAGGAGCACCACGCCACCGCCTTGCACTGGGACTTCCGCCTCGAGCGCGACGGGGTCCTCGTCTCCTGGGCCGTCCCCAAGGGCATCCCGCCCGACCCTCGCGTCAACCACCTGGCCGTGCACACCGAAGACCACCCCCTCTCCTACCTCGACTTCGAGGGTCACATACCCGAAGGCGAGTACGGCGGCGGCAAGGTCGTGGTGTGGGACGGGGGCACCTACGAGTGCCACAAGTGGTCCGACAGGGAGGTGATGGTCACCCTCCACGGGCAGCGGGCGAGAGGGCGCTACGTGCTGTTCCAGACCCGGGGCAAGAACTGGATGATGCACCGCATGGACCCACCCGAGGACCCCGGCCGAGAGCCATTGCCGAGCGGCGCGCGGCCCGTCGAGCTGCCGGTGTCCACCCTCCCCGCCGAGGAGGAGGCGTGGTCCTTCGAGGTGGCGTGGGGGGGCCAGCGGGTCGTGGTGTCCTCCGAGGGCGGCCGGGCCAGCGTCGACTCCGGCGAGGGCGACGTCACCAGCCGCTACCCC